>JADFHV010000028.1 GCA_022566975.1 Chloroflexota bacterium | reverse complement strand
AACATGGTCGGCGGCCAGGACGAGCTGGTGTTCGACGGAGGCAGCATGGTCTTCGACCCGTCCGGGCAGCCGATCGTGCAGGGAAGCCAGTTCAAAGAGGAGCTGATAGTCGTGGACCTGGAGGTGGAGGCCGCCTTCCCGGGCGGACGGGCGAGCCCCTCTTCCACTCCCACGGGGTCCGAGGTCAAGGCCGTGTCGGCTTACACGGCGGACTCGGAGCGTCCCCCTCTGCCCCGGATGCAGCCCACCACCTACGACGGCGTCGGCGAGGTCTATGCCGCCCTGGTGCTCGGGACGCGCGACTATGTGCGCAAGTGCGGCTTCGACAGCGTGCTCATAGCGCTGTCCGGCGGCATAGACTCCAGCCTGGTAGCGGCCATTGCTACTGACGCACTGGGCGGGGACAACGTGGTCGGCGTCGCGATGCCGTCCCGTTTTTCGTCAGAGGGTAGCGTCATCGACGCGAGGGCCGTGGCGGAGAGCCTGGGGGTCCAGCTCCGGGAGATCCCCATCGAGGAGAGCTTCTCGGCGTCCCTGGACACGCTGGGGCCGCACTTCGCCGGGACAGAGTGGGGTGTCGCCGAGGAGAACCTCCAGTCCCGCATCCGCGGCAATCTGATAATGGCCCTGTCCAACAAGCTCGGCTGGATGGTCCTGACCACGGGAAACAAGAGTGAGATGGCGACAGGCTACGCGACGATCTACGGGGACATGGCGGGCGGGTTCGCCGTCATCAAGGACGTTCCCAAGCTGCTGGTTTACGAGCTGGCCCGCCACCGCAACAGCCTTGGACCCACGCCCGTCATCCCGCAGACCGTGCTTGAGAAGCCCCCGAGCGCGGAGCTGCGGGCCGGCCAGAAGGACGAGGACAGCCTGCCGCCCTACTCGGTGCTCGACCCCATCCTTAAGGCGTATGTCGAAGAGGACCGGAGCTTCGACGAGATCGTCGCCGCAGGCTTCGACTCCGACGTCGTCAAGCAGGTCGTCACGCTGGTTGACCGCAGCGAGTACAAGCGGCGTCAGGCGCCACCGGGCATCAAGATCACTCCGCGAAACTTCGGCCGCGACCGCCGCATGCCCATCGCCAACCGGTACAGGCCGTACCAGGTGGGACATCAAGCCTGAACATGTTACAGATGCTTAGTCACACCTGTTATGAAGGTTCCGGCCGAGTTCACCGAGTCTGTCATTCTGAGGACCGCGGCGACGAAGAATCTAGCGCCGTTGCCTGTTCAAGCTACCTCGCGCAACGTTCCGGCCTCTTTAGATTCTTCACGGAGTTTAGCCTGAGCAACGCTGAAGTGTTCAGAATGACATCGATCGAATCGGCGGGTCCCGACTAGGCTTCCTGATCGGTCGAGATGACGGCCCGCTTGTGGGTGGCGACGCCGATCCGGCTCTCTCCTTCGAACGCCTCGACGGCGTAGGTGAGGCGGTTCCTGTCCACCTCGGTCAGCTCGCAGCGCACGCGGACGGTGCTACCGATTGGGGTCGGGACGAGGTGCCGCAGACCGTCCACCGCATAACCCACCGTCGTGTGTCCTTCCGGCAGGTACGGCTCCGACGCCTTGATGCTGACCTCCTCCATGAGCATCAGGAGCGCGGGAGTCGATAGGACGTCCGCACCCTCCCGGCCCATCCGGTTGACGGTCATCTCCCTGGTGACCTCGGCATCCATCTCGGCGCTCTGACCGGGCTGGAGCTTCTCCATGCTCATCGTCGCTTTCTCCTCATCAGTTGAGCTGGAGCCAGTCCGCACCGACCTCGTTGAAGCGGCGGCGCAGCTCGTTCACGGCCTCGTCCGGGACGGCAACCCTCCAGGGTCTTCGTTAGGGTCGTGCCGGTCCAGGGCTCGGACGAAGAGTACCTGCTCGACACGACGGATTACCGGCCGGTCGGCTGATAAAGCTATCACCGGGTGGTGGGGGTTGCAAGGGCCGCCAGCGTAGAGCTCGTTCAGAGTGGGGCCGACACACCGGCGGCGCCGTGTCAGTCGTCCAGCAGCGTCCGCAGCCGGCCGACGAGCTGTTGGACTGACTCGGTCTCCGAGCCCGACGGTGCGGCAGCGAGAAAGCTCCGCAGATCGTCCAGGGCCTCGGAGTAGTTGCCGAGCCGATAATGCACGATGCCCCGGTCCCTGAGCTCGTGCTTTCCATCCGGCTGGACAGTGAGCATCCAATCGATGATGGTCAGCGCTCGAAGATAGTCCTGGCCGGCCAGACACACCCCCTTCAGGTTGCGCAGCAGCCTCGCCAGGAACTCCCTCTTCGTTACCGGGGCGACGTAGCTCGAGTCCCACTGGACTTCAGCCTGAGTGACCTCCTGAAGCCGCTCCTGGCACTCCCGCTCGGACAGGAGGATGCCCCCGTGAAACGGGTCTATGAACAGGTCGTCCAGGTCCCGGTGCCTGACCAGGAAGTGCCCGGGCATCCCTACGCCGACCAGGGGGACTCCGAGCCGCTTGCCTACCTCCACGTAGAGCAGCGACAGGCTGATGGGGATTCCCAGGCGGCGGCTGAGCACCTCGTTTAGGAAGCTGTTACGGGGGTCGTAGTAGTCCTCATGGTTGCCCCGAAACCCGATCTCGTCGAAGAGGAACTCGCTAAGGAGGTTGGCGACGTAGAGCGGGTCGCGGTCGCCGCTGAGGCGGCTGGAGGCCGCCGCGGCCAGCGAGTCGAGATGTGCTAGCTCGTTCTCGACGTCCAGCTGCGGATACTCAGTCGCCGCGATGAGCAGCGCAGCCCTGCCGAGATCGATGTCATCGTCCGGCGCCGCCACCTCTCGGGCGAACCTCCGGTAGATTTCGTCGCTCTGGGACATCGGCGCTACGGCGAGCGCTCGGCCGCAGTCTCCACGCGGGCCGCCGCCTCCAGCATCTCGACAACGGCCTCCCGGAGCCTCTGCTCATCTACCGGCACGCCGGCCGGCAGAGCGTCTTTCAGCTCCGCCACAAGCCCCTGAAGGCGCTCGCTCCGGCCCGCCGGCCGGCTCTCCATGATGATGAGGTCGGTCAGCAGCTCCTTGAGCTCGCCTCCGGCTCCCGGAAGCGCCGTCTGGAGAGAGCACATCACGCTAAAGCTGGCGGCTGCGCAGGTGTTTCCATAGGACACCCTCGGCGTACGTCTGCCACTTCCTGAACCCTCTCGCCTTCAAGGTCAAATCCATTACCATCGATGGGCGCGTCTGAGTCCTCCCTCCCCTTGCGGGGGGAGCTAGAGGGAGGGGACCGCGCCTAGTCGAACACAATCACGCTGCGGGCGACGTGGCCCTCCCTCATGTCGTCGAACGCCTTGTTGATCTGCTCCAGCCTCAGCCTCTGGGTTACCATCTCGTCCAGCTTCAAGCGGCCCTGCAGGTAGAACTCTATATAGCGGGGCATGTCGATGCGGAACCGGTTGGAGCCCATGCTGGAGCCCTGTATCCTGCGCTCCCGCAGGAACGAGCTGCCGTCCAGCTCGATCTTGGTCCCCTGGGGGATCATCCCAATGATGGTGGCCGTCCCGCCCTCACGCAGCATCTCGAATGCCTGCTCTGCCGTCCCTTTAGTGCCGATGGCCTCGAAGGAGTAGTCTACGCCGCCGCCCGTCAGGTCGAGCACCTTCTGGACCACGCCGCCGCCGGACGCGTCCACAACGTCGGTGGCGCCGAACTCCAGGGCCATGGCCAGCTTGGTCTCTACGGCATCGATGGCGATGATGCGAAGTGCGCCCGCCAGTCTGGCCCCCTGGACGACACTCAGGCCCACGCCACCGCAGCCGATGACCGCCACGGTGCTCCCGGGCTCGACCTTGGCCGTGTTCAGCGCCGCGCCCACTCCCGTGGTCACGCCGCATCCTATGAGGGCCAGCTGCTCGAAGGGCACCTCGGGACCGACCTTCACCACCGAGTTCTCGTGGACGAGCATCCGCTCGGCGAATGACCCCAGGTTCGCCATCTGGGTGAGCGGCGTGTCACCCTGCCTCAGCCTGGAGGGCTCATCGGGACCCCGCACGACATCGGTCTTGGTGCACAGGTTGGGACGGCCGCCGAGGCAGCGTTCGCAAAGGCCGCAGAAGACCGACAGGCACATGATGACTCGGTCGCCGGGCTTGACGTAGGAGACGTGCTCTCCCACGGCCTCGACGGTGCCGGCCGCCTCGTGTCCGAGGACAGCCGGCATCTCCATGAAGTACTTGCCCTCCACATAGTGCAGGTCGCTGTGGCAGACGCCCGTGGCGCCGGTGCGGACCACCACCTCTCGATGGCCTGGGGCGTCGAGCTCTACGTCCTCTACCTCAAGGGGGCGGTCCACCTCTCGCAGCACGGCGGCTTTCATGACGTTCCTCCTTGTCTTTCTTAGGGTCGAACTATACAGGCTAGCGCAGTCTCTCTCATTTGTGGCGGCTCTAACCCCCTTCCCTTCGACGAGCTAAGGAAGGGCTCAATCTTCCCCACAGGAGGAAGAGGTATTATCCTCTCCCCCGTCCCGGGGGCGAGAGTTACAGAGAGGGATCTGACGGAACGCTAGTATATCGACTCCTGGACCGGGGGGATATCCCCCGAGCCCAGGAGCACCGGAAGCGTCAGCGAGATGACCACTACGAGGGTCCACAGCGCCGGCGCGGAGGTCATCACCTGCTCTTTGCGCCGGGCCACCAGGGCCACCTCCGCCTGCCGTCTCGGAATCCACCAGGGGCTGTAGCGGGCCTCCAGCAGGTAGAAGGTGATGCCCAGGCCGGCGCCATACCCAAGATGCCCGATGAGGAACGGAAATACCCCGGCAGCCACCTCGGCGGTCCATACAGGCGTCGAGCCAAGGAGGACCGGCATTAGAGTTAGCGTGCCGATGATCCACCATAAGAACCCGTAGGTTAGACCCCAACCCAGTGCGGAGCCGATGTCGTAGCTCTGGCCCCGGAAGAGAAGGCCGTAGCTGGCCCCGACTATGTTGGCGATTACCAGATGCACCACGAAGCCGCTCACCGGCGAGGACATGCCGGCCAGCCCCGCCACGTCGCCCAGGGCCCCGGTCTTGACCATGATACCCGTGAAGACCAGGCCTCCGACGAAGCCGGCGACCAGACCCCGGGCCAGCGCCAGCAGCCCCTGCGTCCCGATCCCCTCCTGGTCTGCCCCGGCAACGACGTCGGAAAAGAGCAGCCTGGCCAGAACGCCGAGCCACTGGTAGAAGACGGACATGGCCGCGCCGAACAGCAGGTAGGCCGGCAGGGTCTGGAAGACCTCTCGCACCTCTTCCAGATGCCAGGGCAGCTCGGAACCTTCAAGCGCCGGAAGGACAGACAGCGGCGCCACCACCCACCACAGAAAGCCGTACATGGCGCCACGGATGAGCCCGGCGCCGGCGCTCTCCGTGGGGCGAGGGTACAGCAGGGCGAAGACGATGCCGGCCAGCAGGCCGACCAGGACGGTCATCAGCCATACCAGCGCCCGGGCGTCGTCGGGTGTCGCGGCGACGAAGAGGTGGAGCTGTCCCTGGGCGGCCAGGACCGCCCCCGCCATCCACACCGCCAGCACCCCGGCCAGCCCGCCCCTGACGAGGGCCCAGAGAGAGGTCCGTGCCATCTGTTGGCGGTAGACGCTCCCCAGCCTCGCCAACACTATGGTCAGGCCCGCCGTAGCGCCGAACAGGATGTGGCCCAGGAGGGCTGGAAGGCCCGCCTGCGCCGACTCCGCGTCCCACCTGACGCCGTCGCCCAGAATAAGGGGATGCAGAGTAAGCGTGCCGATGAACCACCAGAGGGTGCCGTACGCCATCCCCCATAGAAGCGTCTCGCCCAGACCCGGCCGCTGGTGCCACACCAGCAGCCCGAGGCCCGAGCCTACGGTGGCCGCAATGGCCATGTTGACGGCGAAGCCTGCGGCCTCGGACTCGACCCGGACAATCGACGCGACCGAGGGCAGCGAGCCCAGGTCCAGCATGGCCGCTCCGAACACCAGCCCTCCCGCAGCACCGCCGGCGGCACCCGGCAACAGACCGGCTGAGATAGGTTCAGGGAGGCGCATCAGTCGTCTCCCTGCCCCTGTGATCGGATGTCTGGGCGCCGGTCCGCCCCGATCATCTCGGACAAGGTCGGTGTCTCCGCCTCGGCTGTCAGCGCTATGTCCCTCGGGAAGAAGAGGTCTATGAGCCAGTCGAACAGCACGCGGACCTTCTTCTCCACCCCCGGCAGAAGGCCAAGGTAGAGGCTCCGCCACATGAGCCACGCCAGCAGGCCCGAAAATCGCAGGCCCCGTATCTCGGCGACTCCGGTCCGGCGCCCCAGAGGCACCAGTATACCTAGCGTGCGGAAGCGGAACGGCCGTAGGGACCGACCCTGTATGGCGCTGACTATGTTTCTCGCGGCCGCCTTCCCCTCGCGCATGGCGTGCTGGGCCGTCGGCGGATATGCCTTGCCCTCGCCGTCCGGATCTGGGATCTCGCCACAGTCGCCAACGACCCATATGTTGGTGAACCCTTTTAGCTGAAGAGTACTCTCGGCGACCACCGCGCCCGCCCTGTTCCGCTCGCAGGGCAGCGTCGCCAGCAGGGGATTCGGCTGATTCCCGGCCGTCCACACGACGGTCCGGGTCGGGATCTCCGGCGCGTCCTGCACCAGCACCGAGTCCGCGGTCGCGCCCGCAACCCGGGCTTTCAGAAGGAACTCTATCCCCCGCGCTCGCAGCTTTCGTAGCGCGTAGTCGGCCAGACCTTCCGAGATCTCAGGTAATATGCGATCACGCGAGTGGACAAGGACGAACCTCAGCTCATCGGCACGGATGCTTGGGAAGTAGCGCAGCACGCTGTGCACCAGGTCGAAGAGCTCGGCGATCATCTCGGTCCCGGCAAACCCTCCGCCGGCCACGACGAACGTAAGCTGGCGTCGGCGCTCTTCGGCGTCGGGGTTGACGTCAGACTGTTCCAGCTGCGAGATAACGTGGTTACGTACCCTCGTCGCGTCGTCCAGCGACTTCAGGGTGAAGGCGTGCTCCTCCATGCCGGGCAGCCCGAAGAAGTTGGGCACGGACCCCAGGGCGAGCACCAGATGGTCGTAGGGCATCTCCCGCATCTCGGACACAGCGCTGTCGCGGGCCGTCACTACCTGAGCCTCGGTGTCGATGCTCCCGATCTCGCAGCGCCGGAACTTGGTGTGGAGGAGCGATGCCCGGACCGGCGAGCTTATGTGCTGGGGCTCGAGCGCGCTGGCCGCGACCTCGGCCAGCATCGGCGTGAAGAGCAGGTAGTTGCTGTGGCTGAGGATGGTGATCTCGATGCTGGGGTCGCGCCAGAGCAACTGCTCCAGCCGGTGGGCCGTGCTGACCCCGCCAAACCCTCCCCCCAGGATGACGACCCGGGTCGTCGGTCCCTTGTCCTCCGCCGCGACCGGCCTGTCGGCGCGTCGCTCATAAAGGGCCACCGACACGTAGAAAAAGAATCCCACCATGCCACCGTACAGCAGGTGATCGATCAGAGTGGGAAATGCGACATAGGCATCGTCGGCCGACCACGTGGGGGTCTCTCCGCCGAGAAGAGGCCTGAGGGTCAGCGATCCAACGGCCCATAGCAGCAGGGAAAATAGAAGGCCGTTACTGATAGTCGCGGCGTAGCCGCCGGGCTGGTAGCGGAAGACGGCGCCGAAGACTGCTCCGGCCGCCACGGAGACCAGCACGTGGAGGACCAGACCGGTGGCGGACAGGTCGAGATCGAGCATGCCGTCTACGTCGGCCGCGGCTCCAGCCGATCCGGACACGACGCCGGCCAGGAGCCCGGCCAGGGCCCCGGCTACGATGTCGCGCCGTAGCTCAGGGGATACGTGAGCCCCCCGGGAAGGGACCCGCAAAGGACCAACCCTGTCTCATCGGCACCCTCACCGCCGGTCGCTCCGGTCTCCGACGGACGTCTCTCAGGAGCGTCCTATGTGAGCCGTCGCCTCAACCGACTTCTTCGCTGTTACGACATATACCGGGTCGGAGTAGGGGCTTACCCTCGGGCTGAGGTCCAACGACCTGGGCGTCTCCCAGCCACCTGCAGATGCGAAGTATGACTCGATCAGGCCGGCTCTCTGACCGTCGTCCAGAGCCTTCCATGCGGCCACAGCCTTGGTAGGAAACATTCGATTCGAGTAGATAACGTGGAAGCCTGCGCCCTTCGCCAATACCCTGTTGACCTGCGCGAAGACCTCCACCGGACTGGTCATGTACTGGACCGAGACGGTGACCACAGCCGCGTCAAAGGACTCGTCGTCGAACGGCAGGACCGTATTGGCGTTCAGATCGTGTATCACCCGTTCGTGCAGCTGAGGGTTCTCGGCCAACTCGACCGCGTTCAGCCCCAGGCCGACGGTTCGGCCGGTCAACCCGTCTGGCATGTGGGACCGCCAGCTGCTCATCAGGTCGAGTACGGTCCCGCCCCTGGGGAGCGTGGCGCTGAAGTAGTCTCTTATCGCCCGGGCGGCGTGCTCGTCTACGTGGACTACCAGACGCGGCTCCAAGTAGAACAGCTTGTCGTCGCTTTCGTCCTCCCTGCGGAAAGAGCCGAGTGGGTAGACGGCTCCTTGGTCTTGGTGTCGAGGGGACTTCAACGCGCGGGGCCTCCACGCCGTACCGTGCCGAGTGTAGCAACCGCCAGGGGACACCGTCAATCTGCGTCGGCCGTGTGCTATAGTAGCGCCCACAAGCGCAGGATTCGCCTCATGATCATCAAGGTCGAGCCCCGAGACTGGAACATGGCCTCCGTGTTCTTGCTCTTCGACACCGAGGAGCCCAACCCGGAGGACGAGCGGGTCAGGACCTACCTCGACGAGTGTGGGCTGGTCCCTAAGCGAACGACCAGGACCCAGGTCGAGGACCGGGAGCGCGAGGTGTGGAGCTTCGGCAGCTGCTACCTGGGCCTCCATCTGCAGGCCATCGCCGAGATACAGCGGAAAGTCCTTGAGCGAGAGGTGCTGACGATTGAGGTCCATACCCTGCTAAAAGAGGGCCCAAACTCTGCCGCGCGCGACAGGGCCGCGGGGATTGGCGAAGAGCAGCTCTGGGCGGCGGTCGAGGGCCTGCTGGACGAGTACCATCGTGACTCCTCCTTCGCCACCGACGACGATGGACGCATCAGCGTCGCACTGGACGCCGCCGAGGTCCAGCAGAGTTTCCTCAGGGTCGTGTCCTCAGACACCAGGGGATAGGCTGTGTCAGAACGGCAGCGGGACCAGCTAATCGGGTCGGTGGAGGCGGCGTTCCAGGAGGCTGTGACCTACTTCGAGGGCCCGGGCGCGACCTCGGGTGTCCGGGTCGGCGAGTGGGGTCCGGTAGAGGTGCTATGCCACTTCCTCTACTGGCATGAGGCGACGGCGAGAGGGATGGAGTCGGTGGCGGCCGGAGGCGGCCCTCACCGGGTGAACGCGCCGGTGGACGACATCAACGCCCGGGCCATCGCCAGGCGCTCAGGCTGGAGCATCGACCGCCTACTCCCGGAGGCTGCCGGACTCCAGCAACGCCTGATCAGGGCGACAAGGGCGCTTCCCGACCTGGAGGCCGTCGTGCTGGTGCGCGACGACGGGACGAGGCTTTCCGGAGCGCAGCGCCTGGAGCTCATCGCGGGCCACTGGCGGGAGCACGTCGCGGAGCTGAGGTCGGCGGAGTCGCCCCTCTCCCTTCGGTAAACTCAGTGCCCCGGCCGCGGTTGTCTTGTCCTCTCCCCCGTGGGACGGGGGAGAGTTAGAGAGGGGGCGAGTCGACTCCCTCGAAGTGGTCCTTGACCGGGTCCAGCAGGTCACGGCGCGTCCACCGGTGGGCCCGCAGCCGGAAGACGACGTACTGGACCAGCCCCCTGAGGCCACCGATCCGCGTGTTCCACCGGACCGTCCATCGGGTGCCGGCGCCCTCTGCCTCGAACGAGTCGTGCCGGTCGGCCCACGCCGAGTCCAGCGCCTCCATCGTCCTGGAGGAAGCGTACTCGAAGGAGCAGCGCCAGGTGATCAGCTCGGGGTCATCCTCCGGGTAGCGCCGGACATCCTCCCTGACGAGGATGGCGCCGTCCTCCCGCTCGAGGATTTCGCCGTACTTCTCCTGGACGATGGCCTCGTCCAACGACCCGTCCGGCCCATACCCGGTGACGTACCGGAACACGTCCTCGACCGGAGCATCGACGTGAGTGGTCAGGCGAAACCGGGCCATGTCACCGCTCTCGTCGGTGACGCGTTCCGTGCTCCGAGGCCGGCGCAAGGGCCAGGTCACCGTCTAAAGGCACCGTTCTTCACCTTTCGAGGACTCGGCCCTCAAGGGCCTTTGTGTGTGATACGCGCTATCTCTGGTGGCCCAAGTCCGAATCGAGGAGCCCCTGGGCGCCGCTCAGGGCAGTCACATTGTAGACGATGGTGGCCTGCAACAGAGTCGGAGCCGCAGAGCGACCGCCATGGCCGTCTACTGGAAGACCGCGAGGCCTCGGCCGCCACCCGCCGCGATTACCTCGCCGGTTATGGCACCCGCCTTCGCCGAGGCTAAGAAAGTCACGATGTAGCCGATCTCCCGGGCGTCGACGATCCGGCGGATGGCGGTCTCCTCCGCCATTCGTCGCTCGACCTCGTCGGCGGTAGTCCCCTGGCGCCTGGCCTCTTCCTGATGGTCGGGCGCAGTTCTCTCCGTCCGGGTGGCACCTGGATGGACAAGGTTGACCGTGATACCTGACGGACCCAGCTCGGCGGACAGCGTCTTCGTGAGGTGGACCAGGGCCGCGTTCCGCAGCCCGCTGATGGCTCCCGCCTGCCTGGCCGACAGTCCGCCGATGTTGACGATCCGCCCCCGGCCCTGTCGCTGGAGGTGAGGTGCGACGGCTTTGGCACACCGAAAGTAGCCGACGACCTTCGTGTTGATGTCGTCCAGCAGCGCCTCCTCGCTCGCCTCAGCGAGGGGCCCCAGCACGAGCCCACCGGGAACGGCCGCGTTGTTGACGAGGATGTCGACCCGGCCGAAGGCCCGCACCGTGGCCTCGACCAGATGCTCCACCGATTCCCGGCTGGTGGTGTCTGCAGGAATAGGGACGATGCGCCGTCCCGTCTCCCGCTCCATGTCGTGGGCGGACTCCTCCAGCAGGTCGCGCCCGCGGGCGCAGATTGCCACGTCCACGCCTTCACGGGCCAGCTCCAGCGCGATGGCCTTGCCGATTCCCTTGCTGCCCCCGGTGACGATGGCAGCCTTACCGTCCAACTCCAAGTCCATCTTTTGCCTCCGGTCGCGGACTTACGAGGTCCGCTGTGTAGTAGAATGTCGCCACCTCGGCACCGGCCGAGCCGGTGACAATATACAGCGCGGCGGTGCGACGGCCAAGCGGTCCGGCACCGACCGGTCACCGTCCTTAGAAACTATCTCAAGATTCTTGGGGGAGTCCAGAGGGGGGACCCCTCTCTGGAAGAGGGCCTGGGGGCCTGTCCTGAGCCCCGCCGAAGGGATGTGCCCCCAGTAACACACTCCCCTTAAGGGCGGGCGGGTGGAAACAAGGCATCTGCCATCTTAAGATAGTCACTTAGCTAAAGTCAGAGAGAGGAGTGTCATGTACCTGGTACGAAGAGTATGGAAGGTGAAGCCCGGGACGTCCCGCAGGGCGGCCCAACTGATTGCCCAGATCGGCAAGGTCTATGAGGACGCCGGCCAGCGGTCGCCTACCAGGGTCTACGTCAGCGGAGGTACAGTGCCGGGCCCTGCCAACACCGTCTATATGGACTGGACAGAGGAGGTCCTCCAGTCGCCATACCGGGAGGACAACCCGACACCCGAGGAGCTCAGGAAGATAGGACCGGAGCTGCGTGAGCTCCAGGAGGAGTCCTACATCGAGTTCTACGAGATGTACAGCCCCTAGCAGGAGGCAGGTCCATGGAAGGCTATCAATGGATTCACCCGGCAGTTGCCATTTCGACTCTATTGCTTCTCTCCGTGACCGCCTGGACCAAAATGCGCAGTCAGAAATACTTCCGGCTGCACTATGTCTTGGCGTCCGTAACTGTTCCAGCCGTATTACTCACCCTGGGTCTGGCTGTTTATACGGTGATTCGTTGCGATTGCGACGATGACTGGCCACTTTCACTATATATCCATCTCACCATTGCCTTGCTTCTCACTGGATTTGTGCTGGGTCAAGCTACGATGGGTGTAAGTATGCTCCTGTTTGGGCGTAAGCCTCGACTTTTTCAAGTCCACAGATTCAATGCCAGGATTGTATTGGGACTGG
>JADFHV010000298.1 GCA_022566975.1 Chloroflexota bacterium | reverse complement strand
GACGATAAGCTCCGGGGCGAGTCCGTGGAAGCAGCTGCTACTGGGTGCCCCCGGTCAAGCGTCTTCCGGACGTTCCTCAGACGGGGTCATGGTCTTCACCACCCCAATCTCGTACAGCCTGTCCACCTCGGCTTCGGTGTACCCTACGCTCTCCAGCACCTCCCGGGTCTGCTCTCCCAACAGCGGCGTCGGCCTGCCCGGCACGTCCGAGGTACGTCCAAACCTGACCAGGTTGCGGCCATATTTCATCTCTCCGAGAGAGACATGCTCACGGGACCCAACCATGTCGTTGGCTATGGCCTGTGGGTCACTGTAGAAGGTCCGCTCATACTCTTCCACGACCGGCGCGCACGGCACCCCGGCCCTGCCCAGTCCCTCGACCCATTCGTCTCTCGAGTGTCCACGAAATAGCTGCGAGAGGGTATCGGCCAGGGCGGAGTCGTTGGCGCGACGGGTCCGTGCGGAGGCAAACCGGGCGTCGTCGGCCAGGTCGTCTCGGTCCAAAGCCCTGCATAAGGCGGGCCACTCTTCGTCGTTTTCCGCCACCAGGTAGAGCCATCCCTCGGAGGTCTCGTACAGGCGATGGAGGGCCCCCAACCCGTACTGGCCTTTGTCGGCCAGCCGGCGGGGTGGCTTCCCCTTGTACAGTAGGAAGGCGTCGGAGCTGAGCAAGATAGCGGCGTTGAGCAGGTTGGTATTGACCCGTTGTGCGGTCCCGGTGCGCTCTCTGGCGAACAGGGCCATGACGCCACCGAGGGCGCCCAGGGCACCGGCCGTATAGTCCGTCGGCGCCAGGCCCCCGAGAAAAACGGGCGGGTTCTCGTGGCCTCCCTGCGCGCGTTGCATGCCGGTCCAGGCCTGGGCCAGCGGGTCAACTCCCGCCCGGTGCGCGTAGGGCCCGTTCCAACCGAAGGCCGTGACATGGGTCTCGATAATGTCGGGGTTCAGCTCCTTCAGGGCGTCGCTGCCAACTCCCATACGCTCAGCGGCTCCCGGCCTCATGTTAGCCAGCAGGATATCCGCCTGGGCAGCCAGCCGTCGGGTCACCTCCCTGCCCTCGGACGTCTTGGCGTCGACCGAGATGGAGCGCTTGTTGGAGTTCAGGTAGACGAAGCCGCCGCTGAGGCCGGGTCGGGATATGTCGCCGTTCAACGACTCCAGCTTGATTACGTCTGCGCCCAGATCGGACCAGAGCTTCCCGACGGCGGGCCCGGCCAGGACGTTGGTGAGCTCCAACACCTTGACACCCTGCAGCGGAGGGTCCAGGAGGTCACCATCGCCGGCCGTAGGTGGGGTCGCCTCACCCGGCCCGGCCTCCCCGAGCTGCGACAGCACCTCCTCGGTGTGCCGGCCGGGCACAGGCCTGGGCCCTGTGATGGCCCCAGGCGTCTCCGAGAGGTCGATGGGAACCCCCATCTGCGTGACCCGTCCCACGACCGGGTCGTCAACCTCCGAAACCATACGGTTGGCGCGCACCTGAGGATTGTCGAAGGCCTCCCCGATCTCGCATACGCCGGCGTACGGGACGTCCGCCTCCTCGAAGACCTCCGCCCACTCTTCGTAGGTCTTCGTCCCGATCATGGCGGCGACGATGTCGAACAGCTCCTGGCGGGCCTCTTCCGACTCTGGGGTACGGCCGCCGCCAAACCTGGGCTCCTTGATGACATCCGCCAAGCCCATGACGCCGGCCGCCAGGTCAATGAAGCCCTGATGAATGCAGCCCAGCTGGACCCACCGACCGTCCGCACACTCCATGACGCTGTAAAATGGACCACCTCCCGCGGTCTGGCCTGTGTACCGGCGAGAAGCCATCTTTTCCGCCGTCACCTTCGGAGCGAAGACCAGCGCGCCTGCCATCAACGACGTGTCCACCTTCCTGCCTTTACCGGTCCGCTCTCTTGCGAACAGTGCCGCCACCGTACCCAAGGCCGCCAGCAGTGCCGCCCCCACACTGGCAACCGGATGGACCAGATGAGGTGGGCCCGGGCGAAAGCCCGGTGTGGTGTCCAGTATGCCAACGCGGGCAACGACAAGATCGTCAATTGGGGGCTCGTCCTTGAGCGGGCCCGACTTGCCGTAGGCAGTGATCGAGGTGTGGACCAGCCTCGGGTTGATCGAGGAGAGTCTGGCGTAGTCCACGATGGCCTGGTAAGGCGAAGAGGGCGCGTAGCTCTCAACCAGAGCGTCGGCCCTCTCGACCAGCCGGTGAAAGTTGTCCAGGTCTGCCGCCTCCGGGCCAGACCACAGGTCCAAGAAAACGCTCCGCTTGCCACGGTCCCACACCATGTAACCAGGATCCCGCCGAACAGCGGCGCCCGCAGGGTCGTCGATGCGCACCACCTTGGCGCCGTTGTCGCACATGAACATGGTGGCCACTGCGCCGGCCATCCCATGGCTTATGTCCAGCACAGTTATCCCGTCCAAGGCTCTGGCCATGCTAGCCGCCTTTCATTGGCCCTGATGCCGCGCGACTACCGCAGAG
>JADFHV010000027.1 GCA_022566975.1 Chloroflexota bacterium | reverse complement strand
TTAGCCGTCGTTCCGACCGGCTCGCTGGTCTTCCACGGCCCTCAACGCGAACTCGGGGCGCACGACTCGGTCATATTCGTGGCGACCCCTCACCAGTCCCCCATCGATGAGCAGGTCGCGCATGGCGGCGAACCCGTCCTCGCCTATCAGGGGGTCGGCCGGCCACGTCTGCTGCTCTTTGTACGTCCGTATGCCCTCCTCCAGCACAGCCCGCGAAGTCTCGGGGAAGAAGGATGCGATCATCGACCCAACGTCCCCGGCGTCGTTGGACGCGAGCCACCGCTGGGCCTCGTAAAAGCCCCGCACGAACCGCGCGACAGTCTCGGGCCGACTCTCCAGGAAGGCCGGCGTTGCCGCGAAGGAGCTGTAGCAGACGTATCCGAGCGTCGGGCCCACAGCCGTTGCGAGGTGTCCGGCCCCGTCCTCGATGAGCGCCTGGGCCTGGGGATGCGGGAGGTGCACATAGTCGGCGTCGCCGGCCCGGAATTTTTCAATGGACTCTTCAGCGGAGAGCCCCTCAATCAGCCGAACGCTGTCCAGACCGACGCCGTTGGTCCTCATGGCCGACCTAAGGGACATCCACGGCACAGGGGTGAACCCGACCGGAATGAGCAGGGAGCCCTCGAGGTCCTTCCAGGTCCAGGCCTCTGCCGGGCTCCGCGACACCAGAAAGAAGCCGTCACGCTGGTTGATCTCCGCGAAGTGCAGCGGGGCGTCATCCTGGCCTTCGTCCAGGGCCATGAGGCTGCGGCTAACGCCCGTCTGGACGATGTCGGCGGTCCCGTCCCTGAGCATCCCTATGGGGGAGCGCTCGCCGGGAGCGGTGCTGAACTGGACATTCAAGCCTTCCCCGTAGAGAAATCCCCCCGCGACGGCGACGTAGACGGGGGTGTAGAACAGGTTTCGGAAGGTCTCGACCAGACGCACGCGTTCTATCATCCACAGTCTCCGGCCGCCCCTCGTAGGGGCGGGTTTTCCCGACGCATCGCGATCCCGATACTAATATCGGGACAAACCCGCCCTCCCTAGGTCACCCCGCGTTTGGCGACGAAGTCGGCTCCTCTGAGGAGAACCTGCGCAGGACGTTGTCAGTGATGCGCGAGACGCTGTTGTCGTAGTCGTCGTGGGAGAGAGAGCCGCACCAGCTGATGGAGCCCACGGAGAAGACCGCGCCTCCCTTGGGGCCCTCGAGGTAGACCATGTCGGCCCTGACGAGCGGGTTTTCGCTTCCTCCCTGGCCCGCGTTCATGCTTGTGATCTCCTCGACCACATACTGGTAGACGTCGGAGAAGCCCTTCGCGGTGGCCAGTACCAGCGTGTGTGGGGGCGTTCCCAGCACCGGGTCCACGCGGTCGACCTCCAGACCGCCCGCGCCCCCCATGACCAGTCCGAAGTCGCCTATGGGCGCGTCCTTGTCAACGCCCTCGAAGATGAACGCGGCCCTGGGGTCGGTGCTCCCCGGCTGGTGGTGGAAGGGCAGGCTGCGGTCGAAGCCCTGCGAGGTGAAGCCCACGCCCACCAGCCTCTGCGGCGGCCTGCCCCGGAAGCGCCAGAGGCCTCCAAGCTCCCCTGTGGTGCTGTGGTAGTACTCTCCCGGCTCGGCCTCGTAGCTCTCGGTCCCGTGCCAGCGCCGCACCTCGATCACGTGCGGACGCTCCGGGTCGAACGAGGTTACCCAGTAGAACCCGTTGCCCCCCAGGTACATCAGCCGCCCGCCGCTGGTTAGATATGTCTCCAGTCCGTCGAGCATCTGGCCGGACCAGTACTCGGGATGGCTGCCGGTGACGACGGTGAGGTAGGGAGCGAGCAGATCGGTGCCCTCCGAGTGGAGGTCCTCGTCGGTCACCACGTCGTACTCGTAGCCCTTGGCCTCGAGCCAATCGATGAGATGGAGGTCGGCTGCGAAGAAGTAAGGGAAGCCCGCACCGAGGCCCAGCAGCGGCATCCGGTAGCCGGGCCTCATGTTGAGCATGGGTCTAAGGCGAGAGGAGTAGGTGACGCCGCTGCCGTCGGAGTGGCGGTCGTAGAGGCTCAGCAGGCCGTGGTCAACGATGTACGCCTCCTCCGGCGTGGTCGGGTGCTCCATGTCCAGCTCGCGGCCGACGAGCTGCGCGTAACGCTCTCTGCTGGCGGCGCTCGCGAAGCCGTGGAAGTTGGCGTACGCGACATAGGTGGCGGTGGGCGCCAGGAACACGATAGGTGCGGTGGAGGTCCCGCGTCTGGGACGCACGAAGAAGGGCACGTGCTCGATGGTACCGTCCGCCTCCAAACGGGCCGCGTATACGCCGCTCTTCATCGTCTCGGGGACGGTTAGCTCGAAGTCCGCCTCCCACCCGGCGTCCTCCAGGTCGTCGTCGTGAAAGTAGATGGCGCCGTACAGGTCAGGTGCGTGCTTGAAATCGGTCTCACTCCCGTCCCAGCCGTGACCCGTCACCGCCCGCGCCGGCATGTTCACCGCCTCGCCGTGTAGCCCGTTGCCTGACGCATCTTCGATGTGGCTGGACGAAAAATCGCGGCCGAATTCCCATGCCCCGACCGGGGCTTCGGCAATCTTTGTCGGCGGGCTCCCTCGCCGGAGGGCGTCAATATCATCGTCGGCCAGCGGCCGGCGGAACAGCCTGGGGCTGTCGATCTTCCCGTTGAAGTGACCGGCCACGGAGGCGGGCTCGTCGCCTTCGCCGGTCCAGTAGCCGGCGATGATCAGGGGGCCGCCAGTGCTGCCTGTCTGTATACGCGAGAAATCCTCCTGCAGACGGGCGTCGGAGGCGTCCCGAGGCCAGAGAGTTAGCGGCTCCTGGTAGAGCGAGACCTTGCCAGCACGGGCGTCGTACGAGGCGGCGACGAAGTACCATTGAGAGGCCCGTAGCGCGGCTCCCGCGCCCAGGCGCTCCACGCGGCCGGTCCCGTCCCCGGTCCACAGGGCCAGGTCGCCGTCCTCGCCGACGAACAGGCCGTAGCCCGCCTGCCGGGTCGCGGACCACCTGGTTACGATGCCCTGCGTGCCACCGGCGGGAGTCGTCGGGTATATCCAGGCCTGTATCGTGAAGCCGTCCGACAAGTCCAGAAGCGGCGAGTCCGGAACGGTAACGTAGGAGCCTGAGTGCAGGTCCTGCTTGCGCCCGGCGTAGTCTCCGCTGACGGGAGTGGCGACCAACGCCTCCTTGAAGCCGGGCCCCGCCGGGTTCCTGTCCCCGTGGATTAGACGGACGATGTCCGCACGGTAGCTTGGGAGCTCGCAGCTCACCATGAACCGGACCGTTTCGCCCGGCTGGACGCTGAAACGGTCCGGATACCCGACCAGCCTCATTGGAGACTTGGCTGCCATGTCTGTTCCCTCCGGCGGCGTAACGCGTGAGGGGGAGCAACACTGTCACCCTGAACGGAGTGAAGGGTCTGGGGTGGCCGGGGGCTTCCTAGGCATGGTTCGTCCATCACCTGCCGCGTCAGATTCTTCGTCGCCCCGACCTGTCGGGACTCCTCAGAATGATATGCCCGTCGCCCTTTGAACAGGCCGGTCCGGTTCGTGTCCCTCCCCCTCACGCGGCTCTGTTCATCGTCTCTCGCCCCTGAGGATATCCGCCGCCGCACCAGACGGCAACCTCGCCCTGGTCCACGCAGCGCGTGTTGGACCACGGCTTCATCGGATCGGCATACGAGCGATGAATTGTTGAGGAAAGTTCAGATAGCCAGTCGCGGGTTCGTCAACGTCAGAATCCCCTCCATGCCGCTTACACTGGCCTTTTTCTCGCGAGCCTGTGCGCTGAGATTAGCCCTACGCTCGTCTTGGTGACCCCCGGATGAGAGCCTTTACCTTGTTGATGGCTTCCTCGAATTCATAGGCAACTTCATCGTGCCCCCGAGGGTTGTCGGACTGGATCTTAGCCAGAGCGTAGGCACCCAGTAGACGCCCAAGTTTCGGTTTGCTCCAGCCCTGGTAACCGGCATCGTGATAGTATCTCTCCAAGACCTTCGAAATCGCCTTTTCTGGTGCGCTCTCAGCCAGAGTTTTAAGCTCTTCTTCTACCATCTCCTCCCCTTCTCCCAATTCGTTCGCGGCGCACACTAACTCCTGGTACGAAAAATTATCCTCGAATTCAGCCCCTCTTCCGTCCGCGCCTCGACCACGGATCCCGCGAGCCCACAGGTGCACCTGATCCGCAGTGAACGCTTTCGTGTTCTTGAACTCCCTTTCAAGGTCTACCACCGCTTTTCTAGCGCCCTCGTCATCGTCCGCAAACACAAACAGTTGGGTTCGACTCGCTGCCAGCAGCCTTATTAGGTGGGCAACGACTTCATATTTCGAGGCCAGGTCTCCTTTCAAGGGCTCCATGTGGATGGCCCTAAACGCCTCCTCACCGACGAGACAACGAACTAGGTCGGGCAACGCTTCAACTTCGGTTTCTCCATCGACTGCCAAGACGACATCATAGTTGTACAAGTCCACATTCGAATGCCCTAGAGCTTCGCTAATCAGGCCTCCCTGTTCTTTTCCGACATCGGTAACTGTGGTGTCTTCCTGGTCGACTCGTGCTACCAAATGAACCGAGCAGTTATCAGTCAAAGGAGCGAACACAGTCGAGTGGGTGGCAAAGAAGAGCTGCTTATCCTCCTGCTGGGCATGAGCAAGGGCCTCGTTAAATATGAGACGTTGGGTGGCCGCGTGTAGCCCACGCTCGGGCTCCTCAACAAGAATCGTGCTCCCAGGTGGAGAGAGCCAGATCATGGCAGCCAAGTAAATTGCTTCACCGACCCCACCGCCGACGGTGTCCAGCCGATGGGCATCTTCTGTGCGCGCCACATCGTGGTAGACTCGTATACTGATGTCACCAGATTCTTCTGCGTGAGTGTAGACCTTCTTCACGGAGGGGATGAGTCGCGCTACTATTCCCTCGAAACGCTCGTACCGTTGCCCTTCATTACTCCTCAACTTGTGGAGGTATCCCGGCAGCGAGGCACCGTCCAGGTTGGTGAGGGCATCTTCTATCGGCCCAATGTCGGTCGGACCAATAACGTTGATGCGTCGATGTGACGGGACGTAAAACAGGCTACCAGCCCAGCTTCCCAGAAATCGGAGCAGACCGTCTTGATCCGCTATATGGAAGAACCGTAGGATAGCTCTCTTCGCCACGTCGCTCGTTGTGACTGTGGAGGTCGGACCCGTCTCCCCTTCACGGAGAATCTCGGCAAGGTTGGACTCCCGGCGCTCTACATGACCGTCTCCGGAGAGCTTGAGGATACTTAGGTTCTGTCCAGTCTGAAGTTTGACCTCAATGTCGGTTGGACAGAAGATTCCTGAAGGCCCCCCAACTTGGCCGCCCCACGCCACAATGTATGAGACTCTGTCTATGCCCTGCAGGGTTTCTGATGATTCGTCCTTGCCCAGGCTGACTATGTCCTCTGATTCCAGCTCGAACTCCAACTGGATTCGGACTCGGTTGTTCAGGCTCTTCCCTGGAAGTCTCTCTAACATGAATCCTTTCGGGTCTCCCTCCAACGGGACATGAAGGGTCCGGATCATGTGTAAGGCTTCTAGTAGGGTGCTCTTCCCCTCGTTGTTGGGACCTACCAGTGTGTTCGCGGTACGAAGTGAGTCAAGGCTTACTCTAGAACGCACGGACTTGTAGTTCTCAAAGGTTGCCGATACTAGCCTCATCTTCACCACCCTAAGTCGAGTTTCCAGTCTGGCCAGAGCAACCGCAAATGCCCTAGAGGGTGTCGCTTTACGCCCTCGACGCTAGCGAGCCGTTGACGACTTAGAACAACCGTGCTAGACTATCTCAGAGGGAGGCCCCCACAGGGCCTGTCCCTTGTTTCTTCCTTTCCCTTAACCCCGGCCTTCAGTCCCGGGGAGCCACAGGCTAAATGGTACAAAATGGTACAAAATAACACAGTATTTTCAAGGTCCGGCGGCACCTTCGACTCTTCTTGTTCCGCCGCATCTCATAGGGGCGCACTGCCATCCAACCCTATCGCAACCACCTTTACCGCACCGTGCCGATGAGGACTCCCGGCGACCCACTGTGAGGCCGGCGTCCGCCGCGATGCTATCCCTGGGGAGCTGGCCGTCAACCCCTCGGAAGGTCGGCCCTGGCGTGAGACAGCACCTCCGGGTTGACCAGGTTGTCCGGCATCTGCCCCTGCAGCACCCGTGCGACCTCCCCGGCGGCGCGCTCCTCCAGCTCCAGCGTTGACTCCTGCGAGAAGAAGGCGACGTGGGGGGTGACTAGCAGATTGTCCAGCTTGAGCAGGGGATGGTTGGGGGGAGGCGCCGCGTCGACCAGGACGTCCACCCCGGCGCCGGCGATCTTGCCCTGCGTCAGCGCGTCATAGAGCGCATCCTCGTCGATCAGGGGCCCTCGGGCGGCGTTGATGAGGAAGGCCTCTGGTTTCATCATCCCCAGCTCCGCCCCGCCGATCATATTCCTGGTGTCAGGGACCAGAGGCGCGTGGAGTGTAACGAAGTCCGATTCGGCCAGCAGCGTCGGCAGGTCAGACAGGCGCGCGCCGTGCTGGGCCGCCACGTCGGCCGAGACGTAGGGGTCGTGGGTCAGCACCTCGAGTCCGAAGGCCCTGGCCTTGGAGCAGACCGAGCGCCCGATTCTTCCGAACCCGACGATACCCAGTTTCTTGCCCCTCAGCCGCATCATACGCACGGTCAGCGACACGCTGCCCCAGCCAGAGGTCTTGACCGAGTTGTGGAACAGGACGATACGCCGGTTCCAGGCCAGCAGCAGGGCCATGACGTGGTCGGAGACCTCTTCGACGCAGTAGTCGGGGACGTAGGTGACCGCGATGCCCAGCTCCGTTGCCGTATCGACGGCGATGTTGTCGACGCCGACGCCATATCGGCCTATCACGACGCACCGCTCCGCGGCCCGCACCACCGTGTCGGTGACCTGTGCAAAGCAGGTCAGGATGCCGTCGACGTCTCCGGCCAGCGACGCGAGTGTCTCCTCGCTGCCGTCAGGAGCGACCACAAGCTCGGCCCCGATCTGGGCAAGCACGGCCCGCTCAGGCTCGACGGACGGCCAGACGTAGTCGGTCACCAGCACCTTCTTGGTCATGGGTTCTCCGATCTCAACTCACGACTGACAACTGTTAACTGTCAACTGATAACTTTCCCCATGGGATTAAACATGCACCCCTCGACGAATATGTCGAAGAAGTCGGGAGTCGTCTCCAGCTCGATGTGCTCTATGGTGCCTACCATCTCCTCGGCGGTGCGACGCATCTTCTGGGAGAGGAGCATTATGGTCGCCCCCTCCAGGGAGGCATTGCCGACCTTGACGATCCGCTCCGGTGGCATGTTCGCGATGAAGCCGATGGCGACGGCGTTGTCGATGTTGACGTAGTTGGCGAAGCCGCCGGCCAGGTAGAGCCGGGATATCTTCTCGACAGGCACGCCGTATCGCTGGAGCGTGATGTACTGGCCCGAGTAGTTCGCGGACTTGGCCTGGGCCAGCGCGCTGACGTCGGGCCTGGAGAGGGTGATCCCCTTCTCAGGCACGATGGTGAAGGCGTCGCGGCCGTCCTGGAAGACGCCCAGCTCGCTCATCTGTCCCGTGCGTCTGAGCTCCGCCAGGGCGTCCACGAGGCCGGAACCGCAGATACCTTGCGCCTCCACGTCGCCGATGGTCCGGTACTTGACGCTGCCGCCGTCCAGCTCGACGGACTCGATGGCTCCCTCGTAGCCGGGCATCCCGTAGGTTATCTCGCCGCCCTCGAAGGCGGGTCCGGCCGGGCAGGAGGCCGCCATCATCCGGTGGCGGTTCCCGACGACCACCTCAGTGTTGGTGCCCACGTCTATGAGCATCACGTCATCGTCCTGCTGGTCGATGCCAATGGCGAGGAGGTCTGCCACGACGTCGGCGCCGACGTGACAGCCGATGAGGGGCCCGCCGTAGACGTTGGCCTGAGGGAAGACGCGAAGGCCCAGCTCCTTGGCGGTCAAGTTGAGTGCGGTGTCGTCCCTGAGGCCGAGCTCCATCTCCAGCTCGGTCAGGGACTTGTAGGGCCTCTCGCCTACAGACTGGACGTTCACGCCGAAGAGGATATCCCTCATGGTGGCGTTGCCCACCACGACGACTTCGTATATCTGCCTTCGATGGATGCGCATTTTACGCAGCTTGCGCACCATGTCGCCTATCTCGAAGTTGATGGCCGAGAGCATCACCTGCTGTAGCTCGCCTTGGCCCTGGCCGCCATCGTAGGAGATGCGGTGCATGATGTCGCTGCCGCCGAACCGCTGCGGGTTTTCGAAAGATGCGGTGTAGATGACCTCGCCGCTCTCTAGGTCTGCCAGGTTGAGGACGACCGTGGTGGTGCCAACGTCGATGGCCAGACCGCAGATGCGGCCACGGTAGTCGTCGATGCGCTCGTCTCCGAAGAAGACGCCGTCGCCCCGTCGTACCGTCATGGGGTCGAGGTCCACATTGCGCCGAATCGACTGGGTCAGAATACGGGGCTGGCGGCGGAGCACGGCGAACTCGACGACGGCCCCCGGGTCCAGGACAGTCGCCTGGCACGCCAGGCGGAAGTCGCCGCGCAGGAACTCCTCGGGCTCACTGGGCGGGCTGAGGGCCTCCATGCCGCGCCGTATCTCGACGATGCACTCGTGGCACTCCCCACTTCGCCCGCAGGATGTTGGGACTCTGATCTTGAGGGCGTCGGCGTAGTCGAAGATCGTCTGGCCGGCGACCAGATTGAGCTCGCGGCCGTCGTGGAGCAGAGGCGACATGGGACTATTCTAGCACCGTGTCGATAGCTGGTTGACCAGCGAGCCAGTGTAGAGGACCTGGCTTCGGCCAGCCAGAGGGGGTCTGCTCAAGGCAGGGGACGCCCTAGACCTCCCAGGCGCTGCGGTAGTCCAGGTTGTCGCTGCCGGTGCAGATGGGCAGCTCGCCCCGACCTGTCGGGGTGCGGTGCTGGTTGCGGCAGCCGAACTTAGCCGTACAGCGGTCCTGGACGTTCTTGTATGGACACCGTCGGGTGGAGACTTGCGTTGCGGTCTCCGAGATGCCCCGGAAAACCGCCTCAAGCCGGGCAATACTGGCCCGGTAACGTTTTTCGTCTATCTGCTGTCGCACTGTCTCCTTCTCACCGACCACACCGATCAACGGACGACGCGGGGGCAGACAGCCTTGGATTCCGTAGGGGCAGACCTGTGTGTCTCCCCTTGCTAGGGCGAGCGCGCCGGCTCGCACCTACGAAGAGTAGACATCACTCCGAGGCGGCCGCCTCCATCGCCACCTCTTTGCTGAGGAGGAGCTTCGCCAGGTCGACGCACGCTATGGCATCCTTGCCGTAGCCATCGGCGCCCATGTCGTCGGCGAACTCCTGGGTAACCGGGGCGCCGCCGACCATGATCTTGACGGCGTCACGAACTCCCGCCTCCTCGAAGGCTACGATGGTCCTGCCCATGTTGGGCATGGTCGTGGTCAGCAGGGCAGACATCCCCAGCGCCTGGGCGCCGTGCTCCATGACCGCGTCTATGAACTCGTCCGGCTTCGTGTCCACGCCAAGGTCATGGACGACAAAACCGGAGCCCCGGAGCATCATGATGCACAGGTTCTTGCCGATGTCGTGGAGGTCGCCCTTCACGGTGCCCATGACGACGGTGCCGATGGGCTCGATGCCCGACGCCGAGAGTATCGGCTCGATATGGGCCATGCCGGCCTTCATGGCGCGGGCGGCCACCAGCACCTCGGGAACGAAGATGATGTTGTCCCGGAACTTGATCCCGATGATGGCCATCCCGCTGATCAGGCCGTCGTCCATGACCGTGTTGGCGTCGAAGCCGTCATCCAGGGCCTGCTTGGTCATCCGGTCCACGGCGTGCTGGTCGCCCGTGATCAGAGCGTAGGCCATCTCCTGCATTAAGGGGTCCGTATTCTCGAAAAGACCTTTAATGTGGTCCAGCTCGAAGGGCTTGGTGATGTAGCCCAACTCGCTCTGGATACCTTCGTTGACTATGGGCATCTAGATGCACTCCGTGCGCGTGCGCTCCAGCCATTATTCCGACTGTAGCTGGAGATTGTCAACCGGACCACGGGCCACCGCGCCGGTGGAGCCGGTGAGGAGGGCGCCTGTATGTTGTCGATGTGAGCGGCCATCGGCCGTGTCCGGCGTGACGGCTAGGCATACGACGAACGCTAATTGGGGGAGTTCCCTCCCTTGACGCCAGCGTACACGGTGGGTAGTGTACTCCATAACGGGGCTTGGGCATTGGATCGGAATGCCGATAGAAGCGAAGAGAAGCTAAGGGTCGTGCTTGTGATAGTGTCGAGGAAGCTTTTTCGGGTGGCTGGTCTTGTTGAACGACGTCTCGCCTGAGCGAACCGCTGCATGAACAGGCAAGACAGCACGTTCCGCGACGCAGACATCCGACAGGCTTTACGGTCGTGGCTGCTGGTCAAGCACGCTGCCGAGGCCGACACCGTGGTCATTGAAGAACTCGGTGTTTGTCGTGGCCAAGTGCGGATCGACCTGGCGGTGGTCAACGGCCGCTTTCACGGGTACGAGATCAAGTCGGATCGCGACAGCTTGCGTCGCCTCGACGGTCAGGTCGACATGTACAGCAAAGTAGTCGACCGGGCGACTATAGTCGTCGGCGACCGGCACTTCACCGAGACATTGAATACCGTGCCTCGTTGGTGGGGTGTTCTTCGTTTCGAATCAGGCCCGAAGGGGCCACGGTTCAAGACTGTGCGGCGGGGCCGGAATAACCCCCGAAGGGATCCCCGCTCGCTGGTCGAGCTGTTGTGGCTCGATGACGCCATCACACTACTGACGCGACGCGACGTGGCGCGCGGTGTTCGGGGGAAGCCACGCCGGATAGTGTGGAACAGGGTGTGCGAGCACTTCAAAGTGCAAGAGATCGCCGAGACGGTGCGGGCCCAGCTCAAGGTGAGGGCAACGCTGCAAGTTCCTGCACGACCGTCGTGATGTGATGGACGGTTCCGAGGCGACGCCAAATTTCCGCCGAGCCGAGGCGGGGGGCTCCACGCGCTGAGGTCTGTATCGACGCGCAGCCGTCGCAGTGGCTTGCTCCCGAGAAGTGGGACTTGAGGTGGCCGTAGACGAGCTGCGTTGCCAACGCTGGGAACTGTATGCCGGGCGGCGTGAGTCGCGTGCTCTCGCCCTTGATGAGCAGCCAATCGTCCGACCATGTGTATCGAACCGATGCGGAGACCTGCATCGTCGCCGGGTTGAAGCCCTCGACACCCGCAGGGTGTTGAATTGCGCAATCGCTGAAGGTAGGTAGCCGCGGAATGGTGCGTCGATGAGCATAGAGACCGTCTCGCCATGCTATCCAGTCTGCCCGTTCAATCAGTTTGTAGGAGTGCCGATCCACACCTCCCATGGTCGATGGAAACGCGCACGCAGAGATGATGAACGTCCGCCACCGCGAGTGATCAGGTACATCGGCCAGGAACGCGTCGGTCAGCGCTGTCACGCCAGCGGTGACTAGATCGTCCACCGGGCCGAGGTCGACGATTAGGTCGGTCTCCTCTGGGACAAGCCCGTGCCGACCGATAAAGTCCCAGAGTTGCCCAGGAAGGCTGCTACCCTCGAATTCAGCACGGGTCAACCGAAGCGCCACCCCGTGGGTGCGGTAGCTCAAAGCAGCGTGGACGTCAGCGGATCGAGAGAGCCCGGTAACGGGTGTGAACACGATGCCCGTTGCAGACGCTCTGCGGAACACCTCAGCAGCGGCCGACGGGCCGTCGGGAGCGATCTCACGCGCATCAAGGAAGCAACGCGAGAATGGTTGAACGCTTTCGGCGAGGTCTTTGAACGCCGTATCTAGGTGTTTATCGAGTTCCTTGTCGTCTCTGCGCTCCACGATCTCCAGCAGGGGCGTGATGCGGTGCTGAAGGGTAGGCGTGATAAGCCGGAGTGCCTTCTTCTCACCACGCTTGATCTTCAGCACGGGCACGTAGTGATCATGAGCAAACGTCATGCTCAGCCTCCCGAGCGGGGATTCCACAGAATCAGCGGGTCGAGTTCCCCCGCGAGGCTCTCGTAGTACGAGATGAGCCCGTCTCGGGGATCCCGGTTCACGGTGGAGAAGCAAATTCGAATGACCTTGTCCAATGTGGACAGCGCCTGGACGCGTTGCCGCACGTCTTCCGGTCCGTGGCGGTCGCAGAGGCCGAGGAGCAGAGCCTCCAGCGTGACGATTCTCCCGGCGAGCGCGTCCACGAAACCGTCAACGTCCTTCAACGCGCGCAAAG
>JADFHV010000297.1 GCA_022566975.1 Chloroflexota bacterium | reverse complement strand
TGTCCAAACACCCCTACATCCGCGAGTGCCGCCGGATCAAGGCGCTCGTCAACGTCGTCGAGCAGGACGTCGCGGTGGCGTACCAACCAGGACCCCGCGCCGCACACTTCCAGGACTCCGCAGGCGTCGGCTGGTACCCCATCGACATCCACCAGGCGGGCGAAGGCGACGTCGGGGCCAGCACCAGCACCAGGCCCTTTCAGGTCCCCCTGGGCGCCCTGATACCGGTCCGTACTCAAAACCTTATCGCCGCCAACAAGAACATCGGGACCACCCACATAACCAACGGCTGCTACCGCCTCCACCCCGTCGAGTGGAACATAGGCGAGGTGGCGGGCGCGCTCGCCTCGTTTGCGATCGACAGGGGCGAGCTTCCCAGGACGGTCCACGCCGACCGCGACCTGCTCCGCTCGTTCCAGCGAGAGCTGGTCTCGGACGGCGTCCCCCTCTGCTGGCTCGTCGACGTGCCCGTCTGGAGCCCTGACTTCGCCGCCGTACAGAGACTGGTCGTGGCAGGAGGATACGGCGGCAACGAAGGGGTCCTCGAGTTCAATCCCGAATCGCTCATCGACGCCCGGGAGCGCGCCCTGTGGATTACACAGAAAACGGAGGGCGCGGCCGGCCCGTGTGGATCGGGTACAGTCAGCCGTGGGGAGTTCGCCAGGACGATGGCCGAGACGGGGCTTACCTAGCGCGCGGCGCCCCGTTCGACGGCGTCGGTGCATGTTAGACTGGTACGGCATCCGAGCTAGCGCGTCCGGTCATGGGCCGGGGAATTAGAGTTATGACGACCTCCGGGGTCGAACAGAAGAAAGCGGCCGGCGGTGAGGCCGCCGCCCCTCAAGACTTCCTGCGGGCCATCGTGGCGGACGACCTGAGGACCGGGAAGTTCGGCGGCCGGGTCGTCACACGGTTTCCGCCGGAGCCCAACGGCTACATGCACATAGGCCACGCCAAGTCGGTCTCCATCAATTTCGGCATCGCCGAGGAGAATGGGGGCGTCTGCCACCTGCGCTTCGACGACACCAATCCGACCACCGAAGAGGTGGAGTACGTCGAGGCGTTCCAGCGCGACATCCGCTGGCTGGGCTACGACTGGGGGGGCCATCTCTACTTCGCCTCAGACCACTTCGACAGGCTCTACGAGTTCGCGGTCCAGCTCGTCAGGGCGGGCAGGGCCTATGTCTGCGACCTCAGCCAGGAGGAGATAAGAGAGTACAGGGGGACCCTGACCGAGCCCGGCAGAGAGAGCCCGTACCGCGACAGGACCGTCGAGGAGAACCTCGACCTGCTAGGGCGGATGCGCGCCGGTGAGTTCGACGAGGGCTCTCTCGTCCTGCGGGCCAAGATCGACATGGCGTCCGGCAACCTGAACATGCGCGACCCGGTCCTCTACCGCATCTTGAAGGTCCCGCACCACCGGACCGGAGACAGGTGGTGCATCTACCCCACCTACGACTTCGGCCACGGCCAGGCGGACTCCATCGAGGGCATCACCCACTCCATCTGCACAATCGAGTTCGAGGACCACAGGCCCCTCTACGACTGGCTCCTGGACGAGCTTGGGGTCTACCACCCCCGGCAGATCGAGTTCGCCCGTCTCAACGTCAGCCATACGATCATGAGCAAGCGGAAGCTCATGCAGCTCATCGAGCAGGGCCACGTCACCGGATGGGACGACCCTCGTATGCCGACTATCTCGGCGATGCGGCGACGCGGCTACACCCCGGAGTCCATAAGGAGGTTCGTAGAGAGCGTAGGGGTGGCCAAAAGAGAGAAGACGGTCGGGATCGCAATGCTGGAGCACTTCGTTCGCGAGGACCTGAACAGGAAGGCTCGCAGGGTGATGGGCGTCCTTCGACCGCTCCGGGTGGTCATCGATAACTATCCTGAGGGCCAGGTCGAGGAGCTGGACGCGGTCAACAATCCCGAGGACCCGGCCATGGGCTCTCGGAAGGTCCCGTTCTCACGCGATCTCTACATCGAGCGATACGACTTCCACGAGGACCCGCCGCGCAAGTTCTTCCGGCTCGCGCCCGGGCGCGAGGTGAGGTTGCGGTACGGCTACTTCATCAAGTGCGTCGGCGTCGTAAAGGACGAGCGGGGAGAGGTCGTCGAGCTACGCTGCACCTACGACCCCGAGACGCGGGGAGGGCACGCCCCGGACGGCCGCAAGGTCAGAGGCACGATCCACTGGGTCAGCGTCAGGGTGGTCGAGCCTTGGTCGATGATGACTAGATCGGCAGTGCCCGGCGTTAGAATTCCAGTGGGTCCGACGAAGGTATAAACCTCCCCAACCGCGTCGGCGTTGGTATCGACCGCCGTGGACATATTCACATTGGCTGAGGGGTTGGTCACGACACATCTAACCTGTTGGGTCGTGGTCTGGCCCTGAATGGCCGTGACAACGGTGCCAACGAGGCTGATGACATGGATGCTGCCACCCGTGATGACGAACATGCTCACAGGAGAGGTGCTGACCCCGA
>JADFHV010000026.1 GCA_022566975.1 Chloroflexota bacterium | reverse complement strand
AGCTCGAAGCTTCTGGATCCGCGCAGCGCGCTCGATCCGGACGAGAAGCTCGAGCTGCGCGACGCCTGGCAGTTCGAGATCGACCTGGCGCCGTTCAAGGACGACCCGGCCATCAAGCCCTGGCTGGATGAGTTCCGAAAGGGACTGAAGCCCAACGTCGTCACGTTCGTGTTCGACAAGACGATCGAAGGCGAGGGGCTCGAGTCGCGGCCGATCTCACGCGACCTGCCCTGGGGCGTGCCGATCCCGGAGCAGGACCTGGACGGCGAGAGCATCGGCGACGTTGCCGGCAAGGTCCTGTACGTCTGGTTCGAGGCGCCCATCGGCTACATCTCCTCCACGATCGAGTGGGCGCGGCGAGAAGACCGCGACTGGCGCCGCTACTGGATTCGCAAGCCCGGGGAAGAAGGCGCGCGCCTGATCCACTTCATCGGGAAGGACAACATCACCTTCCACTGCATCCTGTGGCCCGCCATGCTGGCCTGGCAGACGCTGGAGCGGGACTTCGAGGGGCGCCAAGGGCCCGGGCCGGGCGAGGAATACGTGCGTCCGGAGAACGTGCCTGCCAACGAGTTCCTGAACCTCGAGGGGCTCAAGTTCTCCACTAGCCGCAACTGGGCGATCTGGCTTCCCGAGTACCTCGACAGGTACGAGCCCGATCCCCTGCGCTACGTCCTGGCCGCCGGTATGCCCGAGACCGGTGACTCCGATTTCTCGTGGCGCGAGTACGTCCGGCGTAACAACGACGAGCTGGTGGCGACCTACGGCAACCTGGTCCACCGCGTGCTTGCCCTGGTGGCCCAGAATTTCGATGGTCGCGTCCCCGAGCCCGGTTCCTTGGACTCTGCGAGCGAGGGCCTGCTGGACCAGTGCCGGCGCAATCTGGATGCCACCGGCGCGAACCTCGAGGTCTGCCACTTCCGGGCGGCGCTTCAGTCGGCGTTCGGCCTTGCCCAGGCCGCGAACCGCTATCTGGACCGGAAGGCGCCCTGGCAGGCGGTCAAGTCCGATCGTGGCGATGCGGCCACCACCCTCTGGGTCAGCCTGTCCGTCATCAACTGTCTGAAAACGACTCTGTACCCATTCCTGCCGTTTAGCTCGGAGAAACTTCACACCATGCTCGGCTTCGACGGAGAGCTCCAGGCCGGCGGCTGGAGCTGGGAACCGGACACGGTCAAGCCGGGCCAGGTCCTGGGCAAGCCGGAGCACCTGTTCGTCAAGCTGGACGAATCGGTCGCCGAGCGGGAAGCGCAGCGGTTAGGGCGCTGAGGCGATAAGGAGCGGCGTGCAGGCGACATCAATATACACACCGGTCCACGAGGGGCTCGAGCGGGTCGAGGACAAGCTCAGAGCCATGCCGGACCTGGGCAACCCATTCCTGGGCCGGCTACTGGGCCACGTGTTCGACACGTCAGGGAAACGGGTACGGCCTGCGATCACGCTGCTAGCGGCCGGCTTCCACGCGCACGACCCTCCAACGATCGAGACCATGGCGGCGGCGGTGGAGCTGCTTCATATCGCAACTCTCATCCACGACGACACAGTGGACGACTCCGACGTCCGGCGCGGAAAGGCTACCGTCGGCAGCCTGTGGGGACGGAAGGCCGCGGTGTTGGTCGGGGACTACATATTCGCGGCCTCGGCGACCTTCGTGTGCGACACTGGCAATGTCAGGGTGATACGGCGCTTCTCGGAGACCATCATGGAGCTCTCGAGTGGGGAGCTACAGGAGATGGCCGAGTCGTACAGCGCGGACCAAACAAAGGAGCAGTACTTCAGCCGGATCTACAATAAGACGGCCTCCCTCTTCACGACCGCCGGGGAGTCCGGCGCGATCTTGAGTGGGGCTCCCGAGAGCTCGGTAGACGCTCTGAGAGAGTATGCCCGCAGCCTCGGAATGGCATTCCAGATAGTCGACGACATCTTGGACTTCAATGCGTCGGAAGAGGAGGTCGGGAAGCCGGTCGGAAACGATCTGTCGCTGGGGATATTGACCCTGCCGTCCATCATCGCGATGGAGGGCTGCACCGATGCCAACCCGATCCGCGACCTCTTCCAGCAGCCCCACGACCCGGTTCATCTGGAGCGGGCCGTCGACCTGGTCCAGAACTCGTCGGGAATCAAAGAGTCGTACGCCTGCGCGGAGGAGTACTGCGGCAGAGCCCTCGACGCCCTGAAGTCCCTTCCTTCGAACCCATCGAGAGACTCCCTCGAGGAGCTCATTCGGTACGTCCTCGACAGGCGCGGCTGACTACGCTGGATTTTCCTGAGGCGCCCAGGGTAGACATGTCATTCTGAGCCGAAGGCGAAGAATCTGGGGAGGCGGTCTTAGGTGCACGAATAGGCGCGCATAGAGCGCTAAGACCCCAACCGCCCCAGACCCTTCGCTCCTCTCAGGGTGACAGTTGGAAAGCTACAAGCAAGATCGGTTACGCCTCCCAGGCGACCTGTCCGCCGGCCACGGTCATAGTCACCGCGATGTCGCGGATGCTCTCGGCATCGACGCCCAGCGGGTCGCGGTCTAGCAGGGCGAGGTCGGCCAGCTTCCCCACCTCGATGGAGCCTCTGTCCGCTTCGTGACTGCCAGCGTATGCCGCGTTGACGGTGTGCATCCTCAAGGCATCCAAGGCCGGTATTCGCTCATCTAAGCCGACGGTCTCGCCCGTCTGGGCCCGACGCGTGACCGCTGCGTACATGCCTGCAAGGGGCCTTGGCGGCGTCACGGGGGCGTCGGAGCCCGCGGCCGGCCTCAGGCCGGCGTCAAAAAACGCCTTGATCCGGTATAGCCACGGCTGGACCTCCGCCGGGACCTCCGACAGGTACTTCCCTCCGCGTTCATAGAGGAGCGCGGGTTGAGTAACCACGATGATGCCCGACGCGGCCAACCGTCGCATCGCATCGGGAGGACACTCGGAGCAGTGCTCGATGCGGTCTCGGAGTGCGTTCCTCGACCGCCCGCTCCGTACCTGCAGGAGAGCGTCAGTCGCGGCGTCCACCGCATCCCGCTCTACCGCGTGAATCGCCACCGGAAATCCTTTCTTGTGGGCACTGACGATCCTCTCCCTCAGATCGTCGAGGGGGGGCTGAAGGCTCCCGGTGGTCGCCGTCAGCATTATCTTGACGTGGCCAAGACTCATGCCTTCGTCCCCGGACCCGAACCCCAGTCCCTCGTTCTCGAACCCGATCAGGTGCCGCAACCCCGCCATCAAAGTCACCCGAGGGACGAGGCTCCCATCGACCTTCAACGCCCGGAGAGTGTTCCATCGGTCCACGGAGTTGGAGTGGGTGGCGTCCTGGACAGACGTGACTCCGTTGGATAAGAGGAGCCGGCTTACGGCCTGCATCCCACGAGTCAACTCGGCCTCGGTCAAACGCGGAATGCGACCGTCGAGATAGTCGTCCATCTCCAGCAGGAGACCGGTCGGTTCTCCCGTCTCATCGCGTTCGATAACTCCGTCGGCTGGATCGGGCGTGTGGGCCGTGATGGCGACGCGGTCCAGTCCTACGCTATTGAGGACGCGCGCGTGTCCGGAGCGATGGTTTAGCCGGACGGGATGGTGGGGCGCTGCCGAGTCCAGGTCCCACCGCGTCGGGTGACGCCTCTCCAGCAGTGACAGCTCATCATATCCGGTCCCTCTGATCCACTGACCGGTTGGCGTCGCCCGGGCCCGCTGCCTGACGACGTCATTGATCTCCTCAATGGAGCCCACGGCGGACGGAGCGCAGTCAACGGCCAATAGACTGGACGCATAGGCCATCAGGTGACAATGGGCGTCGATGAATCCCGGGAGGAGGGCCTGCCTATGGCAGTCGACGACCCTGGTATGCCGTCGCTTCAGGTCGTCGGCGTCGCCACAGGACCCCACCCACACGATCCGGTCGCCCTGCACCGCGACCGCTTGCGCCAGCGGCCTGTCCTCGGACATCGTGACTACCCGGGCGTTGGTCAGGAGCAGGTCGGGGCTCAGGTCTGCGGTTGGCATTTCACTAGCCGACGGCGCGGCGCGCCCCCTACCACCGGGATGCGGCAACCGCGAGAGCCGTCACCTGATGACCGACTTGGGCGTCGGCACGACAAGGGTGATCTTGGTGCGGTCGCGGTCCAGCATCTCGCCGATTGGCGGTTCGATCTCGTTCTTCCAGGTGTCGCTCTGGTACACGGCATCGTAAAGCCTATCGCGTTCCTCTTCGCTCTCGAAACGGCGCGTCCAGATGTAGGTGTCGTCGTCGTCCCGCCCGATGAAGCTCCCGGCGATGACCATGCCCTTGGAGACCTGAAAGGGTATGATCACCTCCTCCATGTACTTCACCCAGCGGTCCCTCTGGCCAGGCTTGGTGTGGTACTCCCTCAGCTCCATGAACATGTGTCCCTCCTCTTCCTGTCGTTCCTGGGAATCGATGCCGCAGTAACTCTAGACCCGTCCGGCATGCGGGTCAATGACAGGCGCGCAAGAGGCTCAGAGGTAGAAGCGCAGCCACAGGAATGCGGTCGAGATGACCAGCGTGACGACGCTGATGACCGCGCCGTACTTCAGGAAGTGCATGAAGCTGATGGGGTAGCCGTTTGCCCTGGCCATGCTGACGACTATCACGTTGGCCGATGCCCCGACAAGTGTGGCGTTCCCTCCCAGGTCGGCACCCATCGCCAGGGCCCACCACAGCGGCGAGGTGCCCTCACCCTTCATGGCCACCACGCTTGGCAGCTCGTCGATCACCTGGACCATTGTGGCGGTGAAGGGTATGTTGTCGACGATGGCGGATGCGACGCCGCTGAACCACACGATCAGAAAGGCTAGCGACCGATCGCTGTCCCCGGCGAGGTCGACGAGCCTCTCCTGGAGCTGGGTAGTTACACCCGTCTCCACTAGCCCACCCACCAGTATGAAGAGTCCGGTAAAGAAGGCGAGCGTCGTCCACTCCACGCTCCGTAGCACCTCGTGGGGGTCGACCCGACCGATGAGGACGATTACGCTGGCCCCCGTGACGGCAACGAAGGCGGGCCTCACATTGATCACGTCCTGCAGGAGAAAGCCGAGGACGGTTAAGCCTAGAACGACCCCGCTCTTAATCAACAGGCCCCTGTCCTTGATGGCTTCGGCCGGGCGCTGGCTCATGATCTCTCGCCGGCTGGCCTCCGATGCGACGACGTCTCTGTGGAACCAGACGTAGAGCAGCACCAGCAGCGCCCCCATGCTTATGATGCTAACGGGGGCGACGTTGGTCATGAACTCGACGAAACCGATGCCGGCCTTGCTTGCGATGATTATGTTGGGTGGGTCGCCGACAACGGTCGCGGCGCCCCCGATATTGGAGGCGAAGACCTGTGACAGCAGGAACGGCACAGGATCGAGCTTGAGGGTCCGACATAGCGAGAGGGTGATCGGCACGGCCAGGACAACCACGGTGACGTTGTCGAGGAAGGCCGACGCGACGGCCGTCAGGACCGCCAACAGGCAGAGGGTCCAAAAGCCGTCCCCGCGCACGAAGTGGGCGCTTCTGAGGGCCGCCCAATCGAATACGCCCGTCCGGCCGACGACATACGCCAGGGACATCATGCCGGCTAAGAGAAGGATGACCTCCAGGTCGACGCTCTCGAGCGCCTTCTCCTCGGGCAGTACGTCGAGAAAGATCAGCGCCACCGCTCCGAGGAGCGCGATGAGCACGTGGGGTATCCTGCCCGTCGCGATCAAGAAGTAGGCGATGCCGAATACGACTATGGCGGTGGTTTTTTCGTCCATTTCCCGAACCGACTATTGGGTCGCAAGTCCCCTCTCGCTCGCAGGCCCCTATCGCCCGGCGTCTGGGAGGGAAAGATAGTCACCTCTCTTCCTGACCTGAGAATACTGTCCGAACGGACTCCGGACTCCCTCGGAGAGGTGGGGGTGATTCTCGACACGGTCACCGGTGGAGGCGCCGGGAGCTATTATCTACGGTGTCGACGCATAGCGACAAGAGGAGACTGAGCCCCGTTTAGCATGATTTGTGCGCCAGAGCGAAGCCAACCGGGTCGTTGGGCCCTTGTAACCCCTGCCGGGGAGGCACCAACGTCATGAAAAAGGCCCAGGCGCAACCTGGGCATTGCGGTCCCGTCGGGCCCGATCGCTTTTCTTATCGGCTGGGCTGATTGATCACCAGAAGGTCGGCTCGGTCGCCCCACTTGTCCAGGAATCGCCCGTAGTTCTTCCGGCTAAGCTCGTCGCGCTCGCCCTCGGCCAGCGCCGTCCAGACCCGGTGCTCGTGCAGCCGGACGGGCAGGGTGGGATCGGCCACGACTCTGTAGCCCCGATCCTTGAAGTGGAAGCTGTAGTCGAGGTCCAGATTCCTGTAGAAGCGGAAGCTCTCGCGCATAAACCCCACGTCCTTCAGAAGCCGCCTCTTGAAGGCAAAGCAGTAGGCCTGCATGGCGTCCATGTCGCCGGCCTCGCCCTCGCCGTCGTGGAAATGATGGAGGTCGGGCGTGCGCAGGCCGAAGGGTCCAGCCACCCCGATCGTCTCATCGGCGAGAAGACTCTGAATCGGCCCGAATATGTCTCCGCTCACCTCGACGCTGGTGTCCAGCAGGACGACGATCTTCCCACGGCTTTGCCTGAGGACCACCGTCTTGGCCGCACCCTCGCCCAGCACGTGGTCGGTGTGTATGACGCGGACTCTGGAATCAGTGCCCGCCGTCTCTTCCAGCCACTCAGACGTGCCGTCGGCGGAGCCGTTGTCCACCACCAGGACCTCCGCCTGTCGCCCCTCGAGCCACCGGAGGGCGCTGCCGACGCACCGCCGGACGTCCTCGAGGTAGTTGCACGCGACAATCCCGACGGTGAAGTCGGCGGTGTCGGTCTCGTCCACCAGAGAAGACACCTCGGAAGAGGACGATATGGAGCTCCATTGCTCCTGGCGCCTCTCCCACTTCGTCTTGGGACGTACAAGTGTGCCCGATGGCGTATCCGCCACCACGTATCCCTCGTTGTCCAGCCTGGCCCGGAGGGCGTCGGCCTCCTGGTATCGAGCCTCCTGCCGGAGCCGCGACCGCTTTTCGCTCAAGTGGGCGACTTCGGCTGGGACACTGAACCTCTCGGGCACAGTATCGAGCCCGAGACCCAGGACCTTGTCGTACTGGAGCAGGACCTTCAGCTTCAGGTTGACCGGCAGGTCCGAGCGGACGAGCTGCCATGTAAGCGCCAGCGCCCGCGGTAGGTCCAGATTGTCGTTGATCCGGTCCAGGAACCTCCCACTCCACTCCTCGACGACGCTGCCGTCCACCGGGGCCGGTGCCGGGACCGAACTCCACATCCACACCAGGTTGTACAGCCGCAACAACGCGCGCTGTGCCGCTTTGAGTGCGGTGAAGGTAAAGTTGACCCTGCTGCGGTACCTGGCCGTCATACATAGGTACCTGAATGCCAGCGGATCGATGGCCTGGCCCTCGATATTGGAGAGGAGGAAGGAGTTGCCCGCCGACTTGGCCATCTTCACTCCGTCCGCGAGCAGGTGCTGGCCGTGCACCCAGTGGTTTACCACACGTTCGCCGGTGAACCCCTCGCTCTGCGCAATCTCCCCCTCGTGGTGAGGGAAGACGTTGTCGACCCCTCCTGTGTGTATGTCGAACTTCCGACCGAGGTACTTGATGGACATGGCGGAGCACTCGATATGCCAGCCGGGGAAGCCGTCGCCCCATGGGCTGGGCCACCTCAACTCCCTCCCAGGCTCGGCCGCCTTCCATAGAGTGAAGTCGCGCGGGTCGCGCTTCAGAGGGTCGGCCTCCACTCTGACCGCCTCCAAAAGCTCGGCCTCATGGACGTTGCCCGAGAGCCTGCCGTAACCGGCGAAGTTGGAGACGGAGAAGTAGACATTGCCCTCGACTTCGTACGCGTGGCCGGTCTCTACGAGGCGCTCGACGATCTCCAGCATCTCATCGATGTGATCTGTGGCCTTGGGAAACCGGGACGCGGGAAGGATATTGAGCTTGTCCTCGTCCCTGAAGAAACGCTCCGAATAGAAGTCGGCGATATCCGCCGGGGTCTTGCCCTCGGCGATGGCGGCCGCAATGACCTTGTCCTCTCCCCTTTCCAGGACCTCCTGCCGCATATGGCCGACGTCGGTGATGTTCTTAACGTGGTTGACGCGGAGCCCCTGGACCTCGAGGGCACGACGGATCCAGTCGGCCATCAGATACGATCTGAGGTTGCCGATATGGGCATCGCGGTAGACCGTCGGCCCGCAGGTGTACATCTTCACCGTACCGGGCTCTATCGGCCGGACCTCCTCTACGCGCCTGGTAGAGGTGTTGTAGAGCCTTAACACCTGTGCCTCCGCCTCGCTCTGCCGCTCATGGAGCCAATTCTACGCCCAGGGCCTGGTGATGTCTAACTAGCGCCTCGTGGGGTATGTGAGGGCCCGTCCTGAACAGTCATTACCCTGAGCAGATTGGTGCCCCCGGGCACCCCGATCGGCACTCCCGCCACGAGGACGACGCGACTTCCCGGCTCCACGCCCGGCACTTCCAGCGCCTGCTCTTCCCCGAGAGTAAAGAAGTCCTCCACGTCGGTGAGTCCCCGGACGATCACCGGGGTTACGCCCCACCTGAGGGTCAGGCGACGCTGCACCCGATCGTCCTGCGTGAGCGCCAGTATCGGCGTCCGCGGGCGGTACTTGGAGACTCTGTCCGCGGTGGAGCCCGACTCGGTGAAGGCGACAATGAGGCTGGCGTTGAGCTGAAACGCCGTTCGGCAGGCATCGTAGCTTATGGCGTCGTCGGTCTGCTCCTGGAGCTGACGGGCCTTCTCACGGATGATCGCCTCGTAGGGCAGTGCCTCCTCGGCCACGACGGCCACCTGCGCCATCATGTTAACGGCCTGCACAGGATACTCCCCTACTGAAGTCTCGCCGGACAGCATTATCGCATCGGTGCCGTCGAAGATGGCGTTGGCAACATCGGTCACCTCGGCGCGAGTGGGAACTTGGGAGTGTACCATCGACTCGAGCATCTGGGTCGCGGTAATCACCGGCTTGCCCAGCGCGTTGCACCTGGAGATCAGGTCCTTCTGTATCACAGGCACCCGGGCCAGCGGGACGTCGACCCCCATGTCACCGCGCGCCACCATTATGCCGTCGCTGGCGTCAAGTATGTCGTCGAAGTTCTCCAGGGCTTCTGCGCGCTCGATCTTGGATATGATCTGGCCATCAAAGCCGACCTCTTGCAGGACCTCTCTCGCCTTGTGGACATCGTCGTCCCCGGTCACCGTCGATAGGGCGACAAAGTCCGCGCCCTGTTGGGCCGCAAACCTCAGACCCTCCACCGAGCGCTCATCGGGGAAAGGCTGGGAGGGCGCCTTGCCGGGCGTGGTCACACCACGCCGCTCGGTCAGCCTCCCACCGACCACTACGTCACATCGGACCTCGTTCCCGCTGATTCCCGTGGCCAGGAGCTCCATAAGCCCGTCGTCCAGGAGGATCTGGTGTCCAACGGTGGCATCGCGGTGAATCCCCGGTGGAGAGACCGATATCCGCTGCGGGTTGCCGACTACGTCCTCGCTGGTGAGTATGAGGCTATCGCCCGGCCGGAGCTCCACCACTCCGGGGGCCAGCGGCCCGACGCGGTATTTGGAGCCCGGTACGTCTACCATGATCCCTACGGGAATGCCTAGCTCTTTGGACGCCTCCCGGACACGTTCGATAGCCGTCTCGTGGCTTTCCAGCGTCCCGTGGGAGAGGTTGAGGCGAGCGACGCTCATCCCGGTCGCAATCAGCCGCTGAATGGTGTCGGGAGTCTCGGTAGAGGGCCCCAGAGTGCAGACTATCTTTGTCTTGGGACGTCTCTCCTGCTGTGGGGCAGCATTCATGGGGTTGGTTTCCTGCGCGTGGAGATGCGCGGATGGACTCACCGAACAGAGTCATCTTACACGATATAACTCGACTGCCACCAGATTGCCGGCTTCCCTGAGGGGAACAGCGCACTCTGCCGCTTTCCCAGGTCGAATCTCGTCGAGGGAGAGGCAAGCGTTAATAGCGTTACTAAGGAGGCCTCCGGTCTCCTGTACGCGCCGCATCCTTTCGTTTACAATGCCCGACAAGACCGCAGTCCGAGCACGTCGGCGTCGCTCCACGGTCTCGATCCTACCCCTGTGGTTGCCATCAAACAGCTTTACGACCTGCAGCAGTTGGACCTCGAGGTGGCCTCCACCGAACAGTCGCTCACCGACGTGCGCGCCCGCCTGGCCGACGACTCGGCGCTCACCACGGCCCGGGGCCGCATCGTGGACCTGGAAGAGGGACTGACAGAGCTAGAACCCAGGAGACGGCAATGGGAGCGGTCCATCGAGCAGGTGCAGGAGCGTCTCAAGGCCCTGGAGAGTCGCCTGTATGGCGGCGTCATCACCAACCCCCGAGAGCTTGCCGCGGCTGAGGATGAGAGGAGCTTCCTACAGACCCAGCACACTGATGAGGAAGACAAGCTGCTGGAGCTAATGGTGGAGATCGATGAGACCCAGTCGACCCTAGACGCGACGACGGAAGAGCTCGTCCGCGCAGAGGGCGCGATGGAGGCCGAGCGCCCCGGGCTAGAGACCGAGGAGTCCCGCCTGGTCGCCAAGCTAGAGAAGCTTCGTCACGAGCGAGACGAAGCGGTCCCGCAGTTTTCGGCCCACGCCCTGACCCTCTACGAGCGGCTTCGACAGGAGCGCAACGGGTATGCCGTAGCAAGGGTCGCGCGCGGCATGTGCCAGGGCTGCCGCATCACACTCCCCTCGGCGGAGCTACAGCGGGTCAGAAACTCACGGGAGCTGATCCAGTGCAGCAGCTGCCAGCGCATACTCTTCGTGGCGTGACGGCCCGATGCGAGCGCTAGGGTACTTTCGCGCGGAAGATGGCCCCAGCCACTCACGAGACCTGGAGCAGGCCTTCCTCGACTACTGCGACACCCATCTTCACCAGCCGGTGGCGACCTTCGGAGATGTCGGTGCCGACGACAGCGGGCCGCTTCCCGAATATCAGCGCATGCTCGACCGGATGCGGGATTCCGGCGGCGGCTTTCTCGTCGTAGTGCCCGACGCCGGGCATCTGGGTAGCGACGTGGAGTCCGTGGTGAGAAAGCTGGTCGAGCTCGAAGGTCTCGGAGCGAAGGTCACCTGTGCCGACGACGACCTCCCCGACCCCCTGCAAGGGGCGCTCCGGACCCTCGGAGTCAAGGGCGTCTCACAGACGCGAAGCCAGCGCATCCTGGAGTCCATGCGGGCCCGCGCGCTCGAGGGACAGGGACTAGGGAGGCCGCCGTACGGCTACCGCAACAGTGCCGGCGGAGGGCTGAAGGTCGTTCCAGAAGAGGCGAAGGTCGTGCGGTCGGTCTACCGGCTATACACTGATGACGGCCTCGGGCTGCGCCTAATTGCTCAGCACCTCAACGAGGGCGGGACCCCCACGCGCAGAGGCGGCAGGTGGAGCGTGGTGGCCATCAGGGACATTCTGAGGAATCTCGTCTACATGGGGACCTACACCCGCTACGGCCTGCGGCGCCCGAAGAGTCACGAGGCGATAGTCACTCCAGAGCTCTTTCGAGCGGCCCAGGACGAGACAAGAGCGCGCCGGCCCGTTAGCCGCCTGGCCATCAGAGAGCCCTTCCTCCTGTCCGGTCTGGTGTATTGCGTGTACTGTGGCAACAGGATGATGGGTGTGACTCGCCGCCAGACGTGGAAGCGGAAGGACGGACGACGCGCCAGAGGCGTCTACCGTTACTATCAGTGCCAGTCCAAGAACAACATGAGCGTGTGCGACTATCACACGTGGCGCGCTTCCCAGCTTGAGGACGTCGTCCTGACGGAGCTAAGACACGTCCTCGGCAGGACGCGCTCCGACCGATCGTCCCGCGACCGCAGCGCAGAGCTCGAGTCCTCGAGGGCGTCGGACGTCCGAAACGCGGAGCGGCGCCTCCTCAGGGCCGTCAGAAGGGCCGCCCGCGGGGAGCTGACGGTCGAGATGCTGGCCAAATACGTGGAGGGCCTGGACGCGGCCCGGGGACGGGCGACAGACGCCTCGGGGCTGGCAGGCCCTACGGAGACGCTGGCGGACTGGGAATCGCTGGACATGTCGGCGCGGCAGTCGGTCCTGGCAGGCTGCGTCACGCGCATCGTAGTCAGGGACGACGCGGTGGAACTGGTCGTCTAGTTACGGCCGTTCAGCCCATCCCATAGAGCTGCGTCCATCGCGAGCCCTGGCAGCGGCACTCTTCTGGTGCTAGAATCGGGGTGCCCAAGGCCGCTGGGCGACCGCTGCCTCGACACGTCGAGGGAGAGGAA
>JADFHV010000296.1 GCA_022566975.1 Chloroflexota bacterium | reverse complement strand
CAGTCGGGGCGCTCCTGACGCTGGTGGGAGACATTGTCGCGTGTGTCGAGCAGCGCCGGGGCACCGCACGAACCGCAGCCACACGCGCTGAGCGGAGGACTTTTGGAGCCATTGTCGTGGCCTTGCTTGGGCTTACCACTCTATCGGGCGCTCTGCACATCGTGGGGCTGACCACCGTATCCGGCGAGGCCGAGGTCGGGGCGATCGTGGTGGAAATGAAAAACAGCTACCTGGCGCCGGACCGATTGGAAATTCCCGTCGATGAGACGACGCCCATCGTGGTGAAAAACAATGACTTCTTTGTACATACTTTCGAGATAGGCGAGCTGGGAATCAAGCACACAGTTCTGCCGTTCAGCGAGCTGCTGATCGAACTGCGGCCAGCCAACACGGGCGAGTTCACTTTTCGGTCCGAAGCCCCCATGACCGGCAACATGAAGGGCACACTGGTGGTGACGCAGTAGATGTGCCCACTCCGCAGCCTCCGCCTCTGGAGAGCTTGTGACATGTCTATGTGCTGGAAGAGGCCCCCCAACCGTGGCTTACCCCGGGAGTTGACGCACACAGAGGGCGCCAATACACTCGCCTCATAATCAGAAGTCCCTAACGGTGGCGTCTACGCACTGCGCAAGGGGCTGATACCCATGCCCTCCCACGAAGCGGGCTAAGCAACCGGTGCGCCGGCACGCGCGCTAAAGACGCTGAAGACAGGGACGTTGACGGCAGTGATGCCGCCGGGTATCATATGCGGGTCATGTTTGTGAAAAAGATAGCTAACCGCTTCGCATGCGTCTGTTGTTGTATGCCCAGCCGGGGGGACAGGGTGGGTCCTGTGCTCCCTGCATGTCCCAGCGTGCAGGTGTAGACAGCTAAAACAGAACTCGCAAGACCAGTCCCCTCGAGCGCCGAAAGCCTCGAGGGGACTTTTTTTGTCTCGCGTCAAAGTGGTCGACAGGAGTATGAATGGTAGTCCAAGAGCCGTTTGCGGAGAGTCGGATAAGCGACCTGGCTACGGAGTTCGAGGCCAAGAGCGCCGAGGACGTCATCGCCTGGGCGCTCAAAGAGTTCGGAGCCAAGGTAGCGATTTCAACCAGCCTCCAGGCTGAGGGGATGGTCATCCTGGACATGGCCTCACGGATCGAGCCGGCCGTCAGGGTATTTACCATAGACACCGGCAGGCTGCCCGAGGAGACCTACAGCCTGATGGACAAGGCCCGAGAGACCTACGGAATCGACATCGAGGTCTATTACCCGGACCCTGTCGAGCTCGAGCAGATGGTCGTGCGCCACGGGATCAACCCGTTCTATCGCAGTTCCTCCCTACGACTGCTCTGCTGCGACCTGCGCAAGGTCAAGCCCCTCGACCGGGCGCTGGGCGGTCTGGATGCCTGGATAGCCGGCCTGCGCCGGGCCCAGAGCCAGACCAGAGCGAACGTCGCGAAGGTCGCGCTTGACAGCGCTCACGGAGGCATCGTCAAGATCAACCCGCTGGCGGACTGGAGCCAGGAGCAGGTCTGGGACTATGTACGTCGGAACGACGTCCCGTACAACGAGCTCTACGACAGAGGTTACACCAGCATCGGTTGCGCACCCTGCACACGGGCAGTGCTGGAAGGGGAAGACCCACGCGCGGGCCGCTGGTGGTGGGAGAGCGGCGTGCCCAAGGAGTGCGGGATGCACCAGCAGGTGAAGCCGACATCCCGCGCGAACGGCCGGTAGTTAGACCGCCGACCGGTCTGCCTTACCGGTCGCAAGTCACACCTGTTCCGATGTTCGAGAAGATAATGGCCTGACTGTCATTCTGAGGAGTCCCCGACGAAGAATCTGGGGTGGGGCTCACCGATGCAGGGCGTGTCATCGCCCCACCTCCCCAGATTCCTCGTCGCCCCGGTCCCGTCTCCGCTTCGTTGCGCACTTAGGGCTCCTCGGAATGACACGGGTACCTGCGCTGCGGGGGCGGGTTCCAGACCAAATCCACTAGTCGCCGGCGACCTCCGCCGGAGCCTCCCTGAAGTGGGGCATGACCTCGGTGGCGAAGAGCTCCAGGGAGCGCAGGGTCTTTTCCTGCGGCAGCCCCGGGAAGCCGAAGGCGGAGAATATGTGGTTGATCCCCAGGCTGCGTATCTTCTCCAGGTTCTCGGCCACCACCTCGGGCGTCCCAATGAGGCTGGGAATTCCGCCGGTGCGCGCAGCCTCCGACGACATCTCACGGTCCCGCTGGCGGTTGGCCCATTGCTCGTACCCCTTGGGTATCTTGCCGTCCTTCCCGATGGGAGAGCCCACCTTGGCCAGGATCTTGGCCGAGAAGTCGGCCCGTCCGATGGGGTCTCGCTCCGCCTCCTCCATCGTGGGCGCGACGTAGACGCCCATTGAGACGGGAGGGTCGGTCGGGGCGTACTCGTTCCCGTACTCCTCCATCTTGCTGCGCCAGAGCTTGACGACGTCCGGCGCCTGTCCCATCACCGCCGTAGGGCCGCCGACCAGAATCTGCATGTTCTTGCTGGCGGCGTAGTCAACGCTCTCCGGGCTGGTGCTCACCGCGAAGAACGAGGCGG
>JADFHV010000025.1 GCA_022566975.1 Chloroflexota bacterium | reverse complement strand
CGTACCGTGGCGGTCAACTTCTTCCACCGCCGTCGCAACCTCGCCCTGGGTCTGCAGTCCATGGCGCGTCCGGTGGCAGGCGCCATCAACATCCAGGTGATCTCCCTCGTCGCCCAGGGGTACAGCTGGCGTGTCGCCTACCGGGCGCTTGGAGTCTTCGCGCTGGCGCTGATAGTGCCCATGTTCCTGGTGATGCGAAGGCGGCCCGAGGACATCGGCCTGAGGCCCGATGGCGACAGATTACCGGACCCTGGCCCCGCGACCCCTGCCACTGCGTCCACAAGTGTTCCCGGCCCGTTGCCGTCGGGACAAAGAGACTGGCGGGCCCGCGAGGCCACCGCGACCCCAACCTTCTGGCTCATCGTGGCGGCGGAGGCGCTGATCATACTCACGTCCGGGGCCATCGGATTTCAGACAGTCCCGTATCTCAAGGACTCCGGGCTCTCCCAGACCTACGCCGCCGTGGCGTTGAGCCTGGCATCTCTGCTGGGCGCTCTGGGCAACCCCGCCTGGGGCTACCTGGCCGACAGGCTCTCGCCCAGGAGGCTGGCCCTCTTCATCACTCTGGCCACCGCTCTGGTCACCTCTCTGTTTCTGACAATCGACTCCGGGCGCACAGCCTTCGCCGTGATGGTCGTCTGGGGTATCGCCTCGGGCGGCCTGACCATCCTCGGCAGCATGATGCTCGCCGACTACTTCGGACGGTCGTCCTTCGGGACCATATCCGGGCTGATGGGCCCGATCCAGCTGGGGTTCCTGGGCTTGGGGCCGACCTTCGGCGCCGTGCTGTTCAGCCTTACGGGTGGGTATACGGCCCTGTTCGTCTATGCCGTGTTCGCCTACCTCGCCGCCATGCTCCTGATATACAGCGTACGGGCGCCCAGGCCGCCCCGCGTGGCCGCCATTGAGAGGATAGAATGACGTCCGACGACCGCCGGGGGTGAGCAGGCGATGCCCGACACATATGACGTAGCTGTCGTGGGCGGGGGCGCCGCCGGGAGCGCCGCCGCCTACTACCTGGCCAGGGCCGGAGTCAAGACGGTCGTGATCGAGCGCGACGGCGTGGCGGCGCACGCCTCCGGATACTCCGCCGGGGGGCTCAACCCGCTGCAGGGCGCGGGAATTCCCGGCCCGCTGGGCCCGCTCGCGATAGAGTCGTTCCGGATGCACATCGACCTCTGGGACCGGCTCAAGTCCGAGTCGGGGGTGGACTTCACCCCTGAGGTGATATCGGTGGTCAGGGTGGCGTTCGACGACTCGGAGATGCCGGAGCTCCAGGAGACGTTAGGGCTTCATGAGGCCGCCGAGGGTTTTTCGGCCCGGTGGCTCGACGCGGACGAGCTGCACCGCCTTGAGCCCGGGCTGTCTCCCGAGGCCGTCAAGGGCATCTACACCCGCGGCAACGCCGCGCTGGATAGCTACCTGTACACGGTCGCTCTGGCCAGGGCGGCCGAGCGACTTGGCGCGGAGGTCCGCTCCGGCAAGGTGACGGGCTTGAAGCAGACGGGTGACCGCGTCACGGCCGTGCTCATGCATGACCGCGAAATTTCCTGCGGCGCCGTGGTGCTCGCTATGGGCCCCTGGTCGACGGACGCGGAGGCCTGGCTTGGGGTCAGGGTCCCGGTGGCGCCGCTGAGGGGCGAGATCCTACGGACTGAGCTGCCCGGTCAGGAGCCCCTGGCCCACGATCTCTCGGGCCCAGGTGTTTCGTTGCATAGTAGACGAGGCCTGGTCTGGATCGGGACTACGGAAGAGAGCCGGGGCTTCGACGTGGAGCCGAGCGAGGCCACCCGTCGGTCCCTCATGGCGTCGGCCGCAAAGCTGATGCCGGCGATGGCCAATGCCCGGCTGGTGGAGCACACCGTCTGCCTCAGGCCGGTCACTCCCGACTGGCTGCCCGTGTTGGGCCGCGCTCCAGGCTGGAGCAACGTCTACCTGGCCACCGGCGCCGGCAAAAAGGGCATCCTCATCAGTCCGGGAATGGGTAAGGCCGTCGCCGACCTGATTACAGACGGCCGTACGGAACTCCCTATCGGCCCGTTTGCCCCCGAGCGGTTCGGCGGGGCCCAAACCGCCTGCAGATAGGAAGAGCAACCGGCAAACCCCGACCTTACACGGCCCTTCGACAGGCTCAGGGCGAACGGGTAGGTGCCCTCTTTCCGCTCGTGGTGAGCCCTTCGGCAGACTCAGGACAGGCTCTGTCGAACCATGAGCCGCCGCTATCCGGCGTATGTCTCCTCCCGCCGCCGTCTATAGAAGCGCTGAAGCGCCACCAGCGTCCACACACCCTCGATCACCGTAATGGGATAGGCCTCGATCAGCCCGCTGTAGGCCGCGGTCCCCGCCGTTCCCCCGGCGAAAATGAGGACGAACCACCTGGAGCGTGGCTCCAGCCAGTAGGCGAGGAACATGATGGTGACCACTATCGAACCGAAAAGTGTGAGCATCTGATTACCCCGCCTCCTGCGTCTGCCGCTGCGGACACACCGTGTCCGAATAGTAGCAGAAGACGCAGCGGTCGCCGGGCTGTGGCCTCAGGACAGCCGAGCGGCTGTAGTCTCCATATCAAGTAGGGATGTATCAAGAAAAGCGTGGCCGGCAGGCCTCCCTCATTCGGCGATGGCGCATCCATTGGCGGGGTGCGACAATCTAAACGATGAGTCTCGGCCTGTCGGTCTACGAGCAAGAGGAGATAAGCGTGTTGAACACTGGGCTATTACGCGCGGAGCGGCCGACCGGGCATCGGCGTGTGATCGCTGGCCTGCTGGCCTCCGTGGCCGTGGCGGCGTTAGTAGCGTGCGGTGGAGACTCGACGGAGTCCTCGCCCAAACCGGACGCTACGCCGGCGTCCACCGCAACAACGGCGCCTGACACCGGGTCGCAAGGGGCCGTCTCGCCCGCCGGAGGGGACCTGCAGATGGCCTTTTCCGTAAGCGACCTGAGCGTCGGCACGAACCGCATCGCCTTTGGGCTGATAGACAGCGTCTCGGGCCCTTTGAGGAACGCCGCGGTCCAGGTCTCGACCTTCTTCCTGACCCAGACTGGACAGGAAGGGCCATTGGAGACCGTTCCGGCCGTCTTCCGTCCCTGGCCCGTCGGGGCCGGTGGGGTCTACACGGCCCAGGTGTCGTTCGACCGTCCCGGCACGTGGGGTCTGGGCGTAATCGTCGTGGATGCGGACGGCTCAGTGAGACAGAGCTCCGCCCCCGTCGAGGTGGCGGAGGAGAGCCTCGCGCCGTCCGTAGGTTCCCCGGCGCCCCGCAGCCTAACCAAGACGGCCCGAGACGTCGGCAAGCTGGAAGAGATGACCACCGACCCGGACCCCGACCCGGACCTGTACGCCATGACCATAGCCGAAGCCCTGGACGCCGGAAGGCCGCTGGTCGTCTCCTTCGCCACGCCGGCCTACTGCACCACCGCCACCTGCGGCCCCCAGTTGGACGTGGTCAAGGAGCTCAAGCAGAAGTTCGGGGACCGGGTCAACTTCATCCACGTCGAAATCTACGACAACCCGCTGGAGATTCAGGGCGATCTCGGCCGGGGCCGGCTGGTCGCCGCGATCACAGAATGGAACCTTCGCAGCGAGCCGTGGACATTCATAATGGACGGCGACGGCCTGGTGAGCGCCAGGTTCGAGGGCTTCACCACCCGCGATGAGCTGGAAGAGGCCCTGTCCGGCCTGCTCCCTTAGCACGATAGCGACCTCCCCTACTCGACCGAACACCTCCTGGCCCACACTCTTAGTACCCCGCGTCTCCCTCATGCTAAAATAGCCCAGGAAGGCTAGTCCCGCACACGATGCTATGCGCGGGCTGGCCCTTTCGACGTTCTAAGTTGGGGGTGAGGATTTGGGCCTGAGCGCGCTGGGGCGCCTCCTGGAGTCGGTGCCCCAGTACCAGTCGCTGCAAGCCGAGGTGCAGGGGGCGCGTGCCAACGCCAGGGCCCAGGTGCTGGTCGACGCCGTTCCGTTCACCCTGGCCACCCTGGCCCGTTCCCTCAGCGTCCCAACTCTCGTGATCACTCCCCGTCCGGAGGACGCCCGCCGGATCTACGAGCAGGTCACTCTGTGGAGTGAGCCCGATGCCGTGGTGATGCACTTCCCGGAGAACGAGAGTCTCCCCTTCGAGCGGCTCGTCTCCGACGTCGATACGGCCCATCAGCGGCTGGAGGTGCTGTCCACTCTGTCAGAGGACGGTGGACGCGCTCCGTTGGTGGTGGCCTCCGCGGCGGCGGTGGTACAGAATACCATCGAAAAAAAGGCCTTCCTGTCCAGCAGCCACCGGCTGCGCACGGGCGATGCTCTCGACCTCGACGAGCTCCTGGACAGATGGCGACGTATGGGCTATCAGTTCGAGCCGACGGTCTACGCCCCGGGCTACGTCAGCAGGCGCGGAGGCATCCTGGATATCTACCCCGTCGGCTCGGATGCGCCGGCGCGCATAGAGCTGTGGGGCAACGAGATCGACAGCATCCGTCGTTTCGATCCCGATACCCAGCGCTCCACGGACGTCGTCGACTCGGTCCTGGTCGGTCCGGCCGGGGAGACCCTGCCCGGTCTGACGGACCGCGACCGCCTCGATCGCCGCATTGCCGTGCTGGACTTCGCCAACTGCACGGAGCCTGATCGAGACCGGATCGTTCACGAGCTGGGCCTGCTGACCGACGGCCACGAGATCGAGGAGCTCCAGTTCTATTCAGGGTTCTTCGACGAGGGCTCGCTGTTGGACTATGTCGCGGGCGATGCCCTGCTGGTCCTGCACCGTCCCACCGAGATCGCCGAGGCCGCCTGGGAGGCCGAGGAGCGCGCCCACGGACTCCGAGAGACAAAGCAAAGCCGGGGAGAGCTGCCGCACAACTTCCCCTCGTCCAGTCTTGAGTGGCGGGAGGTGGAGGAGCGCATCGCCGAGTTCGGGCGTCGCCTGGAGATTCTGCCGTGGGGCGCCGAGCATCTGGTCTATGACCAGGTACACGTGCTACCCTTTGCGTCGCCTCCAGCCTTCCTCGGCAAGCTGGACAGCTTTGTCGAGGAGGCAGAAGAGCTGTCGGGAGAGGGACACCGGGTCGTGGCGGTGACCTCCCATTCCAGAAGGCTGGGTGAGATCCTCGCGGAGCAGGGGGTCAGCGTGGCGTTGCCCGACTCCCTGGCGGAGCCGCCTGATACGGGCACGGTAACTGTGCTGCGCTCGGAGGGAGCGGGGCTCAGCGATGGCTTCGCGCTGACGGTCGGTGGGCGTCGTTTGGTCGTGTTTAGCGACGCCGAGATATTCGGCGTTACCAAGCAGCGCCGCACCCGAAGGCGGGCCGTCGCGAGGCGCGACGACTTCCTCTCTGAGCTATCCCCCGGCGACTACGTGGTGCACGTTGAGCACGGCATCGGCAGGTTCATGGGCACCGGCCGCCTGTCTGATGACGAGGGGGGTGGCGAGCACCTTGTCCTTCACTACGCCCGCGGCGACAAGCTGTACGTCCCGGTGGCGCATCTGGACAGGGTGACCCCGTACGTTGCGCCACTGGATCAACCTCCATCCCTCACGCGACTCGGGACGGCCGAATGGAGGCGTGCCAAGGCACGGGCCGTCAGTTCCACCAGGGAGATGGCGGCCGAGCTGCTTTCCCTGTACGCCGCCAGGGAGCTCGTTGATGGCCATGAGACGGCCACCGACTCGCCCTGGCAGGCAGAGCTCGAAGAGTCCTTCCCCTACGAAGAGACGCCGGACCAGATCGCCACCATCGCGGACGTCAAGGCAGACATGGAGTCCGGAAAGCCCATGGACCGTCTCGTATGCGGCGACGTGGGCTACGGTAAGACCGAGATCGCCCTGCGGGCCGCGTTCAAGACCGTCATGGACGGGAAGCAGGTCGCCGTGCTTGTGCCCACCACCGTGCTGGCCCAGCAGCACTACGTTACGTTCTCGCAGCGCCTGAGCCCCTTCCCTACGACCGTGGAGGTCCTTAGCCGGTTCCGGACGGACCGGGAGCAGCGGGAGGTCGTAGAGGGCCTCGCCTCCGGGCGTGTGGACATATGCATCGGCACCCACCGGCTGATACAGAAAGATGTCCGGTTCAAGGACCTGGGCCTGGTCGTCGTTGACGAGGAGCAACGCTTCGGTGTCGCCCACAAGGAGCGCCTCAAACGCATGCGGGAGGAGGTAGACGTCCTGACGCTGACCGCCACGCCCATTCCCAGGACGCTGCACATGTCCCTGGCGGGTGTACGCGACATGAGCACCATGGAGACGCCTCCCGAGGAGCGTCTGCCTATAAAGACCTACGTCTCCGAGTTCAGCGACGAGCTCATCCGCGAGGCGATACTACGGGAGATTGACCGCCAGGGCCAGGTCTATTTCCTGCACAATAGAGTCCACAACATCGACAACATGGGCGATTACATTCGGTTCTTGGTCCCCCAGGCGCGCATAGGGATTGCCCACGGGCAGATGCCCGAAGGCGAATTGGAGCAAACGATGATGGACTTCGCCGCCGGCGAGATGGACGTCCTCGTCTGCACGACCATTATCGAGTCGGGCCTGGACATCCCTAACGTCAACACGCTCATCGTCAACCGGGCCGACGCCTTTGGCTTGGCCCAGCTCTACCAGCTGCGAGGTCGGGTGGGCCGCAGCGGCCGCCGCGCCTACAGCTACCTGCTTATCCCCAAGGCGCGCGGTCTGACGGAGGCCGCCGAGAGGCGGCTCAAGGCCATGCTGGCGGCAACCGAGCTTGGGGCCGGTTTCCGCATAGCGATGCAGGACCTGGAGATCCGCGGCGCCGGGAACATCCTCGGCGCCGCACAGAGCGGACACATCAACGCCATCGGATTCGACCTCTATACCCGCTTGCTGTCCGTCGCGGTGGAGGACATCAGGGCCAGACGTGCCGTCGGACAGGCCTCGCTGGCAGGCGATGGCGAGACCCTGGCGGACCCGGCGGCCATCGCGGGCGACGGACAGCCCGATACGGGTGGTGACGGGTTCGACTCCCTGCTGCCGCCCGAGCACCCGGTCGTCGAGCTGGGCATCCCGGCCAGCATTCCCGAGGAGTACATACCCGACCTCACCACCCGGCTGGGCATCTACCACCGCCTGGTGACCCTGACCAAGACCGGCGAGGTGGACGACCTCGAGCGCGAGCTGGCCGACCGCTTCGGCCCCGTGCCCCTGCAGGCCCAGGACCTCCTCTACGTCGTCAGGCTGAGGATGGGGGCCGCCCGCGCTGAGGTCGAGTCCATCGTTCGACGTGGCGAGGCTATCGTGCTGCAGCTAAGAGACGACGTCGGTGGAGCCAGGGGCGCCCTCCAGAAGGCCCTGGGGCGGGGCATGCAGGTGGGGAACACCCAGATCAGGATGGACGTCTCCAAGACCAAGAGCGGATGGCAGGGACCTCTGGCGAGCGCTCTCGAAAAGCTGGCCGCCTTCCGCGAGCGCGTCGCCAGCCTCCAGGCCGCTGGAGTGGGGCCGTAGCTATACCGAGCGATCCACGTCTTCTATTAAGTTCTTGACCATACAGTAGCACCATGAGTATCGCAGAGATACACGGCAAGATTTCGGCGACAGGAACCAATCTGTCCGAAAGGATGGAAGACCTGCTGACCTCCAACGTCTTCGGTACGCTGCGTTATCTGCCACCTGAAACGGCTCTGCTGCCGTTCCTTCGCACGGCCCGCTCGGTTCGGGGTACAGCGCTGCAACTCGAGGCTGGGATTGTGCGCGCGCACTCTGCCTTCTGGCCGTGGTTGAGTTCGCCAGGCCGTATTCCTTGCGAGCCGGATCTGATGCTCGGCCTTGAAACAGAAGACCGTCGCGTCCACCTGCTTCTAGTCGAGGCCAAGTACCATGCCGGCCTATCGAGTGAAGAGGATGAGCGTGACGAGCCCACCAACCAGCTAGCCCGCGAGCTGGACAACTTGAGTGCTGTGTCCCCAGCGGTGCTCGGATGGAGCGCAGGACTGCGCCTCGTATCGCGTAGTCTCCTGTTTGTCACGCCGGATATGAGCATGCCACGCGCCGACTTGGAACGAGCGCTAGATGAGTTCCAACGCAAGCGGAAGGAGCAGGGTGACATCTTCTGGACCTCGTGGCGGTCTCTGCCGTCTATTCTGGAAAACGCCCTGAAAACTGAATCCGATCCCGGGCGCGTCGCCGTGTTGGAGGACATGCTGGCGTTGCTGTCGCGTAAGGGCCTGACGATGTTCCGCGGGATCAAGCCCGTCAAACACAGATTTAGCGTGGACGACTTCCTGTTCTACCGGCCGGTCCCACAGGGTTATCGGTGGCCGGATATTCCGGAGCCCGATAGCACTCTAGCCGCATACCGATATGAGGGGATACCCCATGACTGAGACGACATCGGACAGCAAGACGAAGACCATGTTTGATTGCCTGTCAGGGCTATACGACCAGGGCCAGCTGTTGCTTATGGACGCTGACCGGCTGATGGGCGAACGCGGATGGGAACCCCGACACACGTCGGCTCCGGGGCAACTATCAGTATCTCTGAGCTCGCCGGAACGATGGTATGCGCGTTGGGCGGCCCGCTTCTACATGCCCACTCTTCCTGATGAGAATGCCGCCTCCATCGACCGGCTGCTGTTCGTGAGTATCCACTTCGCCTCCGACCGCTACTCTAACTTGCAGACCCAGGTCGACGATCCACTCATCTCAGCGGGGCGACTGTTGTACCACGAGCCTATGGACAGGAAGACGACTGGGGAAACTTACGATTATTGGATGTGCAAGTACTGGTTCATTGGTCAGCCCCACGACTCACTGAAAGGTTGGCGTCAGGGTGGGCAGTCCAAGTGGTTCGAGAACCTGAAGAGGAACGAAACGTTCGTAGTACCTCTCTACAATGTCACATCGAGCGAGAAGCTCGAAGAGCTGGTTATCGACCCCTTGGTCACCGCTTGAGCAGGCGACTGAAAAGGGTCCCGAATCGTTTGCGTCCAGGTTCCCTGACCGCCCGGCCCCTAGGCCAACGAAGGCAACAGCGCAGGCAGCTCCATCAGGGTCTCGATGCGGGGGCAGCCGTTGAAACCCCGATGGTTGCCGTCGCGGTCCAGCAGGACCGGGTTGATGCCTACAGTCGTGGCACCCTCCACGTCCGAGGTGATCTGGTCGCCTACGTGGACCGCCTGCCGAGGGTCGACGCCGGCCTTCTGGAGCGCCGCCTGAAATATGGGCGGATGCGGCTTCTCGGCCCCGATCTCCATCGACGTGACGGCGAAGTCCAGGTATGGCGTAAGCCCCATGTCCTCGGCCAGCTCTGCGCCATCGCGGTTCATGTTGGAGATCATTCCCAAGACCAGCCCCTGGGACTTCAGGATGTCCAGAGCGGGCAGAACGTCGTCGAACCGGGTCATCTCGTAGGGCACACGGCGGACCCGCCTCCATACCTCCAACGCCCTCTCGTTGCTGACCTCCACGCCCGCTCCTTTGAGGACCAGCCGCTCGTACTCGGCAAAGAACCGGTCGCGCCCCTCGTCGGCTCGCCCTCGTAGCGGGTTGACCGCGCTCTGCTCCGCCATGTAGGCGTCGGCCAGGGCGTAGCCGGCCGTGATCCCCTCGGGCGTCACCTCGATACCGAAGTCGGCGCAGGCCACCGACTGGATGTGGTAGCGCGAGGGGCTGAACCCGGCCAACGTGCCGTAGAGGTCGAAAAAGACCGCGGTGATCATGGCCCGACTATGATAGCATCCGTGGCCGGGCGACAATGACGCGGCGTAGGAGCGTTTGGCATACCGCCCTCACGCGGTTAGAGGGGTAGAGGCTCTGTTGACTCTCTCAATGTCCATGCGCTCTTTCCCAGCCCCATACCCTCGAGGCATATCTGGGGGCATGCCCAGACCCCCGCGCAAATCCCGACAAGTCGGGACTTACGAATCCCCCGAATGGGACGATGTAAGCAGAGCCATTTGCCATCGAGGTCTCACCGCCACTACGATACCCGAGCAGTTGTGCGCCCGCGTTTCAGGGAGGTCTGACGGGTGGCTGAGTCTGCTTTCGAAATTGCTCTCGCAAGAATAGTCATGGAGCTGGACGACGGCGACACCGTAGGCGTAGCGCTGACGGGTAGCCATGCCCGGGGCGATCCGACTGACTATAGCGACGTGGACGTTCTGCGGTTCGTCCAATGCCTGCCAGAGCAAGAAGGGGACAGGTATCGTCTGGAGGTCCGCGACGGCCACCTGTTCAGTGTCACGACAACCACGGTTGCGGAGAAGACCGGAGAGTTGACCCGTCCTGAAAAAGCCATATGGGCGGTCCCAGGTCTGCGTCAGGCGAGGGTACTTCTGGACAAAGAAGGGTCTTTGGCGGAGCTCAAGCTCGAGGCGGACGACTTCTCGTGGGGCCGCTTCGACCGGCTGCCGATGAGTACGTAAGCTACAGCGTCATGGGCTATGCCGAGGAGGCCCACAAGGTCCTTGCCGGACTTAAGTCCGGGCGGGACTCGACAGTCCTGTACGGGATCCTGGGCCTGGTGCTGGGACTGGCTGAGGCAGTTGCCGTCCATCGGCGTGTACTGGTGGAGAGCGATAACTCCTACTTCGACCAGGTCCAGGAGGCCGCGGGAGATAACTCCGAGTGGTCAAGGCAGTTTCGGCAGGCGGCAGGCTTCGACCCTGGTGCTGTGAGAGCGCGTGGCCTCGCAGCCCTTCGCCTATACGAGGACACGGTCGGACTAGCGAGGCCGGTCCTCCGAGAGCAAGATGCGGAGGTCGTCGACCATGCCCTGGCGGCAATTCGGCGGTCTCGGTTAGTCGATTGAGGGAGGTCGGCATCGGAGCTCTTGACACAGCCGTACTAATGTTCTAATATGGCAGTGAGGGACGGACCCGCGAGGCCCGTCCTTTTCTTTTGTGGCCCCGACGCCGGGCGGCTCGACCATTCTCGGCTGTCGGGGCCAAGCGTAAGAAACCGGTCCGGCTCAAACATGGAGATAAACATCACGACTCATGGCAAAGGGAAAGACGCCTCGTCGAGACACCCCGGAGAGGTCCTCTGACGGCGATTTTCGAGACCCGGTAACGTTCGTTCGGGAGGTGCTGGCAGAAGAGCCCTACGATAAGCAAGAGGAGATACTGAGCGCGGTCCCGCGCTCGCGCAGGGTGTCGGTGGTGGGGTGCAACGGCTCGGGAAAGGACTGGGCCGCGGCCCGGGCCGTCCTGTGGTGGATGCACTCGCGCTCCCCGGCCAAGGCCATCGTGACGGGGCCCTCTACGAGGCAGGTAGACGAGATCGTGTGGAACGAGCTCCGATGGGCGTATAACCGGGCGGCGGACCGACTGGGCGGCAGGATGTTCCGCACGTCCCGGTATGAGCTGGACGAGCAGAGCTTTGCCCTCGGCTTCGCCACCAACTCGCCCTACAACCTCCAGGGGTTTCACTCGCCCAACCTGCTGGTGGTGATCACCGAGGCGCACGCGGCGAGGGAGCCTGATCTCGACGCGGTAAGGCGGTTGAATCCCACCCGGCTCCTGATGACGGGTAACCCCTTCATCCAGGCGGGTACTTTCTTCGACTCGCACCACGCCAAGCGTGAGCTGTATGAGACCGTCCAGATCAGCGCCCTCGATACGCCTAATATTCGGGAGCAGCGGGTGGTGATACCGGGGATGATTACCCAGGAGGACATTGAGGACCGCAAGGAGGAGTGGGGAGAGGACAGCGCACTCTACATCGGGTCGGTCCTGGGCGAGTTCCCTGAAAACATGGACGAGATAGTTGTGTCCCTGGTGGAGGCTACACAGGCGGCCAGGCGCCGTCTAGAGCCGGAGGGGCCGGTGGTCCTGGGCTGCGACGTGGCACGTTACGGGCACGACAAGACGGTAGTCATCCGCCGGCAGGGGCCGGTCGCTCGCATCGTGTGGCGGGTAAGAGGACACGACACGATGAAGACCGCCGCCTTTCTGAGGAGCTACTGCGAAAAACACGACGTGGACGTGCTGGTGGTGGACGACACGGGCTTGGGCGCGGGTGTCGTGGACCGGCTGAAGGAGCTGAAGATCAAGCCCAGGCTGGTGCCGTTCATAGGTGGCCAGAGAGCCGAGAACCCCGAGCGCTATGTCAATCGGAACGCGGAGGTGTGGTGGGCTATGCGCGAACGGTACCGCTCGGGAGAGATGGACACCGACGACGATCCGGCGCTTATCGGCCAGGTGTCGAGCCGGGAGTACAAGGTCCTGACGAATGGGCGGACCCTTCTTCAGGGCAAGGACAAGATGCACCGGTCGCCCGACGAGGCGGACGCCCTTGCGATGACCTTCGCAGCCCCACGAGGAGGCAACAGGATATGGACGTGAAGCAGGTGTTTTCAAAGATGCTGACGGTGGCAAACGGGGTCAGGCTGCCGGCCAGGGTAAGAGCCAACCGGGTCGCCCCGGCGTTGAGCGACAGCTGGAAGGAGAGGCTGGGGGTGGGCCAGTCCTGGGCGCCGCTGTCCTACGGCGAGTACTATCCGCGCTCGGCGCTGGTGTACTCGGCCATCAAGGTGAGGCAGGACGCCGTGGTGCGGGTGCCGCTGCGCGTGTACCGGCGCGTCCCGAGGGGTGCGAGAGCTGAGGTCCCCGGTTTATCCCCGGACTCTGGTCC
>JADFHV010000295.1 GCA_022566975.1 Chloroflexota bacterium | reverse complement strand
GACCCTGCCGACAATCATCGCCATTCCCTTCGGGCGTTCCTGAGTTCATGCTGAACGTGCCGCTGTCTGAATGATGACCTGCTTGCGCTCATCGAGAGTGTTCCCGATGGAACCAGGACGGGTACCGTGCTGTCGAGGCCTCTGCTTGAACTCAGGTCATGAAGAGGTTGGCGGAGAGAGTGGGATTCGAACCCACGGTCGCCTTGCGGCGACACGCGATTTCCAGTCGCGCCCGATCGGCCTCTCTGGCATCTCTCCGCTGTCAGGCTGGGGGCCATGTCACAGGCCTCGGGGGATGACAAGGAAGGGTCTGGTCACGGCCGCGGAGAGGGTGGGATTCGAACCCACGATGAGATTGCTCCCATACTGGTTTTCGAGACCAGCGCCTTAAGCCGCTCGGCCACCTCTCCCCCCGGCCCGAAATTATAGCACGGGAGACCAGCCCTACAGCCTCGGTAGGACGAACTCCTCGATGGCGACGGCAAGTCCGTCGTCGTCCACCGAAGGGGCCACGTAGCCGGCGACGGCCTTGAGCTCCGGAGCCGCGTTTCCCATGGCGATGCCCAGCCCACACGCCTCCAGAAGCGGCAGGTCGTTGTAGCTGTCTCCGACGGCGATCATCTGTCGCGTCGGGATGCCCAGGAGCCTTGCCACCTCATGGACGGCCGTTCCCTTGTTGACGCCGGCGCGCGTCAGGTCCACGGCCCACAGGCCGTTGTAGGGCAGGGTGACCTTGACGACGTTCAGCCCCGGGTCGGCGCCGAACAGCTCGGCCAGCCTGTCCGCCGTCTCCTCCTCCATATCCAGCGCCGAGACCCGTGCCAGGTCCCACCTGTCGATGTCGCAGGCGTGGGTGAAGGTCCCTCCCGGATGCGTCGCTATGAACGCGACCTCCTCCCGACGGAGGGAGCCGATGATCTCCCTTGACTGGGCGGGCAGGAGCGGCGAGCTCCACAGCGCCTCTCCGTTGGCCGGGTCCAGCAGCAGGGCCCCGTTGTCCGAGATCTGGGGCGCGGTCAGTCCCAGCTGCCGCGCGAACCTCAGTACGTCCGAAGGCTCCCGCCCGGAGGCTATGCTGACGGAAAGCCGGCCGGCAACGTCGCGGACCGCGGCCTCTACTGTGGGCGAGATACGCTGGTCCCGCCCGATGAGCGTGCCGTCGAGGTCGACCACCAGCGCCGCGTAGCCCTCGCGGCTCACGGGAAATTTACCGCAGAGGGCGCAGAGACCACGGAGAAGGAATACCTGCAAGACATCGGAATCTCTGCGACCTTAGCGTCCTCTGCGGCGAGTCTTTGGGGTGGGGTGTCGTTCCAGCAGGGGTAGCAGAAACTCGTCGATGGCGACGGCGAGACCGTCTTCGTCCACGGTCGGCGCCACGTAGTCGGCGATGGCCCTGAGCTCGGGGGCGGCGTTACCCATGGCGATGCGCAGTCCGCACGCCTCCAGCAGGGGCAGGTCGTTGTAGCTGTCGCCTGCGGCGATCAGCTGCGACGGAGCCATCCCCTTGATGGCGGCATACCGGCCGACGGCGGTGGCCTTGGTGGCGGTGGCGTGGGTGAAGTCGACCATCCAGTCACCGTTGTCGATGCGGACGATGATGGACGTGTGGACGTCTCCCAGGACGCCGAAGTCGGCGGCGATCTCACGCGCTTGGGACTCCGTAAGGCTGATGGCCGTGATCCGGGTTACCCGCCACTCCTTGATCTCGGACACGCTCTGCGCATTGGGGCTGCCATCGCGGTCCACTGCGGTAAAGGCCAGGCTGTGTTGCTCCAGAAACGTCAGTATCCCTCGGGCATCATCGGGCTCGAGCCACCGGACCCACGGCGTCTCGCCCGTCACCGGATCGAATATGCGCGCCCCGCCCTCGGAGATCTGGAGTCCCGAAAGCCCCAGGCTACCTGCGGTCCGCTTCACCACGACGTGGTCACGGCTGGAGACGATGGCGACGGCAACGTGCTCTGCCAGTCGCGCGACAGCGTCGGCTACCCGCGGGGTGATCTCGAGAGAAGCCCGCGCCAGTGTCCCGTCCAGATCAATCAGGGCCGCCCGGTAGCCGTCTGTTCCCATCGTTCCATAGTCGAAGCCTTAGCCTGTTTGGGCGAGTCTATAGGCGTCCCTGGGCCGCGTCAAGGCCGCCTCTATCGCTCACGTGGCTCTTGAAGTATAATCCCCGCGCCGTCATACGCGGCCCTCTGTAGCCCTGGCGCTGGCATCCGCGAAGGGGAAGACACATGGCACAGGAGTTCCTCTGGTACTTCAACGGGGAGTGGGTGCCCAAGAGTCGGGTGCTGATTTCGCCCGAGGACCGGGGCTTCAATGGCGACACCGTCTTCGACTCGTTCAGATTTGAAGCCCCGGACTCCCTCCGGAGCGTTGTCGGCGACAATGCCGGGAGCATCTTTGGAGGGACCCTGTTTGGTGGCTAGAGATCGATCCAAACTCGGCTAGGTGGCAAACACACGGGGGCCCCAGCAAATTCTGGGGCTCCCCTTTCGATTGCTTGGCCGCGCCAAAAAGTTAGGCCGCCACTTTTTGCGATGGCCTTCCTAAACCACAGTTGAA
>JADFHV010000294.1 GCA_022566975.1 Chloroflexota bacterium | reverse complement strand
AAGGACTCCTGGAAGCGCCAGGGCTCGCCCCAGGGGGGCTCCACCTTGATGACGTCGGCGCCCATGTCGGCCAGGAGCATGCCGCCGTATGGTCCGGCGATGATCTCGGTGAACTCCAGGACCGTGATGCCTTCCAGGGGCGCCGCCATCTTGTAGCCTACCTTGTGCTGAGACTCGGTCGCCGCCGATGCGGCGACCAGCCCTAGTATCTCGTGTTGGGGGAGGTTGTCAAGGGGTGGGCATCATCGTTGGGCACGGCCCCGCTCGTAGCAGGTCAGCCGTATTTGTCCCGGAGGAGCCGGGCGCCCTCGCACATGGACTTGAGCTTCAGGTAGGCCTCGTCGAGGTCCATGGGGTTGGCACTGGAGGGCGCGAAGCCGCAGTCGGGGTTCAGTGTAATCCTGTCGGCGGAGACGAACTCCATGGCGCGCTCCGCGCGCTCGACGACCTCCTCCGGAGTCTCGACGTGGGTGTCGGTGTGGTCGATGACGCCGAGGCCCAGCACCTTGTCTTCGGGGAAGTCTCGGAGGGCTCCAACGCCGCCGGCGTCCGGCGTGGCGAACTCCATGGCGAAGCGCTGGACGTTCATCTCGCCGAGGGCCTCGATGATCAGGTGGTAGGGCCCACTGGTGGCATGGCGGCGGTCGAAGTGGGCGTGGCAGAGGTGGACGCTTACCGGTACCTCCGTTATGCCCTCGGTGACGCCGTTGACAGACCTGACGCATGTCTCGATCTCGTGCTCGACGTCGGCTATGCCCTCGCGGTCGCGGTAGTCCGGGTCAACGAGGAGTGCCAGCCAGGGGTCGTCGAGCTGGACGGCGTCCACGCCGAGCCGGGCGAGCTCCTGGACCTCCTGGCGCACGATGGGGATGCACGCCTCCATGAACTCCTCGCGTGTGGGGTAGGCCGAGGTCGAGTGTTCGGGGCTCCACATTCGGCGCCCCAGGGTATAGGGCGACGGGATCGCGACGATGGTCCTGGCGGTGGTGTGAGCCTGGAGGAACGCGGCCTCGCGGGCCGCTATGGGACGCCTGGCGTTCAGCTTGGACACGACGGCGGGGTAGGTGAGGGAGGTGATATTGGAGCTGGCGCCGGCGTGGAGGTCCGGGCTGAAGCCATCTACGGCCTCGGCGAAGACCTTGACGTAGCTCTCTCTGCGCCACTCTCCGTCGGAGACGAAGTCCAGCCCGGCGCGCTCCTGCAAACGGATGGCCAGCGGAACGGCGTCGTCGAGCAGGCGCCCGGCTGCCTCGTCGCTGATGCGGCCTCGCTTCCGGTCTTCGATCAGCTCGCGCACCCACTGGGGCCGCGGAAGGCTGCCCACGACCATCGTGGGAAAGAGTACGTCCGATTCTGTGCTCATCGTCGGCTAGCTCCCGCTATGTCTGTCCCGGATTGGGCGAACACATGGGTCCGCCCCTACGAAACTAAGGCCGATTCGGGCTCGTAGGGGCAGACCTGCGTGTCTGCCCTCGGCGCTGGGCGAACACATAGGTTCGCCCCTACGGCAAGGCGGGCGCGGCCCCGGTTGTCTTGTGATAGATGAAGTTCGCGACAATTCTACACTCACATCGGCAGTGGCACGTGGCTCTTCCAGCGGGCGATGGCAGCCTCGGCACGGGGGCTGATGGCTCGCTGCACCTGGATGTTGATGAGCGACGGGAGGTCCGTCGCGAAGGCCCTCTCGATGGCCGCTGGAAGCTCGGCCGGGTCCCGCACGAGCTCGCCGTGCCCGCCCATAGCCTTGACGACCTCGTCGTACCGTGTGGGAAGGAGGTCGGTGGCTACGGGCCTGCCGTAGACGCCGAGCTGGATCTGGCGGTCGATGCCCCAGGCGGCGTCGTTGCCCAGGATCGCCGTAATAGCCAGTTTGTGGCGCACCGCGGTATCGAACTCCATGCCGTTGAAGCCGAAGGCGCCGTCTCCGGTCAGCATGACCACGCGCCTCTCCGGGTGGGCCAGTTTGGCGGCGAGGGCGGTGGGCAGGGCCGTGCCCAGCATGCCAAGGGTCGATACGTACAACCAGCTTCTGGGCGTCAGGGCGGGCAGGTAGGCCCTGGCGAAGTGGCAGAAGTCGCCGCCGTCGAACGCCAAGAAGTCGTCAGGCCGCAGGACCGATTCGCCAAAACGGACGTCGGCACGCCGACGACGGCGGGGCAGATGTTCCGCTCGCTAGGCGTCACCGGCGACAATTTCTTCGCCATCAAGACCAGCTTCTGGTTTTCGCCGTAGGCCCTGTGTCGAAGCCGAACATCGCTAAGGGACAGAGCTTCCCCCATGTTCAGTTCGCCTACATCTTTGCCAGGCAGTGGCGCTTGAGCTTGGC
>JADFHV010000024.1 GCA_022566975.1 Chloroflexota bacterium | reverse complement strand
GCAAAGCTGTTCGAGCGCCTCGATCGTGCTGACGCGAAACTGAGCATGGATGACGGCGATGCTCTTGGGTCCGAGCCCGCTGATCTTGAGCAGTTCGAGCGTGGTCGGGGGATAGATCGCCAGCAGTTCATCCCGGCGGGCAAAGCTTCCGCGTTCGGCCAGCTCGTGAAGCGCCGAGGCCAGGCCCTTGCCGATACCCTTGATCTCGGTCACGTTGCGGCTGGCGTCGTGGATGATGTCTTCGATACTTTCGCCCAGGGCATCGATCACGGCGGCGGCGTTCCGGTAGCTGCGAACGCGGAACGGATCGAGCGCGGCGATCTGCATCAGGTCGGCGGTCTCGCTGAGAATGGCGGCGATTTCCCTGTTGTTCATTGGCGCGGATGAGTTGTGACTCGATGACGGAAAACGCGGCGGCGGCAACCAGGAAGGCGTCAAAAAACCGGGACTGTCACAAGCGCAAGCAAGACGCGTACTGATATGCAAAGGCTTGGGCGATGCGCGGGTGACTGTCCCAGCGTTTTTTCGCGCCTTCCGGCCCCATCAGGCTGTCGCCTCGAAAATCGCCAGCGGCGTCATCTAGTGTGCGCCAGTCACCGAAGAGAGAAGTACCACGCTTCCGTCGCCCGCTGCTAAGCCAGCAGACCTTCAATCATGACGCCGCTGTCGAGAACCTTCTGCGGCCTCCCGGCGCTGGTCTGGTAGACGCGGCGCGGGTCGGCGCCGAACATCTTGTAAATCGTGAACAGCAGGTCCTCGGGCAGCACGGGGTAGACCCGGCGCTCTTCAGGACCTCCATGGCCATCAGCCCCGAGTCCCACGTCCGGATGCAGGCTGTCTGGCAGAAGCACGTGACCAACTCGGTCTCCAAGACGATCAACCTGTCCAACAGCGCAACCGTGGAAGACATCGAGGACGCCCTCCGGCTAGCGTGGGAGACAGGCTGCAAGGCCGTAACTGTCTACCGCGACGGGTCCAAGTCGATGCAGGTGCTTGAGACGGGCAGCGGTGTCGCCGACGAGGAGCAGCGTCTCCTGGTCCCGCGCCAGCGTCCCTCATCGGTCAGCGGTATTACCGACCGCGTCCGGACCGGACACGGAACGCTGTTCGTGACCGTCAACTTCGACGACCGGGGACGGCCCTTCGAGGTCTTCAGCACGTCCGGCAAGGCGGGCGGCTGCGACGCGGCGCATCTCGATGGCCTGTCCCGCCTGATATCCCTGGCTCTGAGGTCGGGCATCGACCCCGCCCAGGTGGTGGACCAGCTTCGTGGCACCACCTGCTGCCCGGTATGGGACGGCGGGACCCTGGTGCGCTCCGCGGAGGACGCGGTGGCGCTGGTGCTAAGCCGCCATATAGGTGAGCAGCCCCAGGGTGAGGTCGGTCTCGAAGCGGCGGTATCGAGCGATAGCGTGGCCCAGCTCGGCCTGTTTCCTTCGGCCCAGCCCGAGAACCCCAACAGGAACGGACACTCGCTTCCCAGCGGGGCCAGGTGCCCGGACTGCTCGGGCTTCCTGGTCCACCAGGAGGGATGCCTCCGCTGCCTCGACTGCGGCTACAACAAGTGTGAATAACCCTCCTGCGCGGCGAGCGGTTCGCAGGTGCCTCCGCGAGTCGTCCGCCACGCATCTCAGAACGGGGGACCCGCCCTCAAGCGGGTCCCCTCGTCTTTGCGGGGTTCCGGGCGGTATAATGAGGTCTTGGGAGCACGCTCGCACGTTATAACGCCGGCCCTTCGTGAACGCATTCGCTGACAACCATGACCGAAAAACCCTACGTCGCCATCACCATGGGAGACCCGGCAGGGATCGGGGCCGAGGTGACCGCCAAGGCCCTGCTCGACGACCGCGTCTACGATAAGTGCCGGCCCTTCGTGATCGGCAGCGCCGCCGCCATGCAGCACGCCTTGCGGGTGATCGGCGGGGACATCCCTACCCGCGTCGCCCACTCCCTGGACGATGTGGCGGGGCAGGTGGGGGCCATAGACGTGCTCGACCTGGAGAACATGGACTTCAGCCTCATCGAGCCCGGGCAGGTGTCCGCCGCGGCGGGCAAGGCGTCGGTGGAATGGATACTCAAAGCGGGTGAGCTGGCCAGCTCGGGCCGCGTCCAGGCCATTGCCACCGCTCCTATCAACAAAGAGGCCTGCAACCTGGCAGGCTACAAGGACGTCGGCCACATGGAGATCCTCCAGAGCCAGGCCGGCGCCACCGAGGTGGCCACCATGCTGATGGCCGGGTCGCTGCGCGTCGTCCATCTGACGACCCACCGGTCTCTGAGGGTGGCTTGCGACTACGTCACAAAGGACAATGTGCTTGTTAAGCTAGAGCTAACCGACCGCAGCTTCAAGGAATGGGGCTTTCCGACGCCCCGGATCGGAGTCGCGGCCCTGAACCCTCACGCCAGCGACGGGGGCCTGCTGGGCGACGAGGAGGAGAAGCAGATCGCCCCGGCCGTTCAGGCGGCCCGGGCGGAGGGCATCGACGCCACGGGGCCCATCCCGGCCGACACCGTCTTCAACCAGGCCATCGACGGGAGCTACGACGTGGTGCTGGCCATGTACCACGACCAGGGGCACATACCCATCAAGGTGCACGACTGGGCCAAGAGCGTCAGCGTGAACCTGGGTCTGCCCTTCATCAGGACGTCCGTGGACCACGGGACGGCCTTCGACATCGCCGGGCGAGGCGTCGCCGATCACGAGAGCATGCTGGAGGCCATCAGGGTGGCCGTTAGCCTGGCCAGCGAGGGTCGGCTCCCATGAGGATATCCTTCGTAGGCGGGGGCGTGATGGCCGAGGCCCTGGTAGGCGGAATACTGGACGCGCGCCTGGCCACGGCTCAGGAGATCAACGTCGGCGAGCCGGTGGAGGCGCGGCGAGCCCAACTGGAAGAGAAGTACGGCCTCAAGGCCCACGCCGTCAACTCCGACGCGATCGACGGTGCCGACATGGCGGTGCTGGCGGTCAAGCCCCAGAGCCTGCCCGAGGTGCTGTCGGAACTCAACGGCGCCGTCGATGGGGACCTGGCGGTGGTGTCCATCGTTGCGGGCGCAAAGATGGAGACACTCGTTAGCGGCCTCAACCACCAGGCCGTCATAAGAGTCATGCCCAACACGCCCGCCCAGATCGGCGCGGGGATGAGCGTGTGGACCGCCGCACCGGCCGTCTCGGCGGACAAGGTCGAGGCGACGCGTCAGATCCTTCGGACGCTGGGGGAGGAGCTCTACGTCACCGACGAGAAGCTCATCGACATGGCGACGGCCCTGAGCGCCAGCGGTCCCGCCTATGTCTTCCTGTTCATAGAGTCCCTCATCGACGCCGGCGTATACCTGGGGATGCCGAGAGATATGGCCAGGAAGCTGGTGCTCCAGACGGTCTCGGGCAGCACGAAGCTGGTCCAGGAGTCGGGGCGCCATCCGGCCGAGCTGAAGGACATGGTCACGTCACCCGCGGGCACGACCATCGAGGCGCTATTGGCCCTGGAGAAGGGCGGGTTTCGGGCCTCGGTGATGCAGGCGGTCATCGCCGCATATGAGAGGTCGGCGGCGCTGGGGAAGAGGACTTGAACGAGTTCGTTTTAACCTTCGTAGACGTCCTTGCCACGGTGCTCTGGATAGCCCTGATCGGCCGCGTGGTCATTTCGTGGCTGAACGTAGGCCCGTCAAGCGCCATGTATCCCGTGGTCTCCATTCTCTACCAGATCACCGAGCCGATCCTAGCGCCAATAAGACGGGTGCTTCCCAGCTTTGGCATGCTGGACCTGTCTCCGATGGTGGCCATCATCCTCATCACCATCGTCCGGCGCGTGCTGGTCGCCGCCGTCGGCTGAGCTTCGTCCCGCCTGAGCCCGCGTCGATGGCCTTTCAGGCCCAGTCGCGAGTCCGCGCGTAACCCACTCGAGATCCTTCGGCCCGACCTAACGGCCCTCAGGATGACCCAGAAACAGTCGGGCCTGGAGGCTATCTGGGCGGGCTTCAGCCTGCCTTAGCCGCTGGGGCTGGATAGCCGCGACAGCGCCTCATCTACGGTAAGCCCATTCACGTCCACCAGCTTGTCCCGAGACCTGTGGCCTCGCACGATAGTCACGCTCCCCTTGGAGACTCGCAGCCTCCTGGCCAGCAGCGCTACCAGGGCCTCGTTGGCCTTTCCGGCCTCGGCCGGCGCCGTGACCCGCACCCTCAGCCTGCCACCATCGACCACCTCCACGTCATTTCTGCTGGCCCCGGGCTGGACACGGACCTTCAGGTGCCCGTCCATGCTACGCGTGGGCGAGCACGCCGCCGTCGATGAATATGGTCTGCCCGGTCACGAAGTCGCATGCGTCGGACGCCAGGTACACCAGCAGCCCGCACAGGTCCGTCGGATGGCCCCTGCGTCGCGACGGTATATACCGCACCAGGAGCTCCTTCTGGGACTCCTCCGTCTGCGGCTCGGTGGTGACCCAACCGGCCCCGATGGCGTTGACTCGGATGTTGTCGCGCGCCCACTCCAGGGCCAGCGCGGAGGTAAGCTGGTGTATGGCACCCTGACTGGCGCAGGCGGCGACCGAGTTCCGCAGTCCACGGACAGAGAGCCCGGACCCGATATTGACGATCCGCCCCCCGCCCTGCTCCAGCATCCGCTTGCCGGCGACCTGGCTCCACAGGAACATGGACTTCACGTTGAAGTCCATCACCGTCTGCCACTCCGCCTCCGTCACATCAACGAAGGGCTTCCCGAACTCGACCCGCGCGTTGTTGACGAGGATGTCGACTCTGCCCAGGTCGGAGACGACCCGGCGGACGGCGTCCCCGACATCGGCGGCGTTGGTAACGTCGGCGAGAATCGACAGCGCCCGGCGACCGTGCCTCTCGACCTCAGTCACCGCGTCGTCGCGGTCCGACTCGTCGGAGCCCGCGACGGCCACGTCGGCTCCTGCCTCCGCCAGAGCCGATGCGAAAATAGGCGTCCAGCCACGCCTGTCGGCCGTTATGATAGCCGACTTCCCTGTCAGGTCCCACTCTAGAGGTACCGGCATGGTCGCCTCCTCGCGCCTTTTTCTTCGAACGGGCTGATCGCTGGCGGCTGACCGCTCCTCCGCTACACAACCAGCGGTATCACCGGCGCGTGCGCCGTGGGTGCGTAGCCCCCGGCCAGACCACCGCCATCCACGATGAACGTCTCGCCGTTCATGTAGTCTGAGGCTGCCGATGCCAGGAAGACGGCAATAGGGCCCAGTTCAGACGGCATTCCGCCCCTGCCCGTAGGTATGAAGTCGTTGCGCGACGGCGGGACGGGTGCGGCCTCTCCCACCGGCACGAACCCGGGGACGATGCAGTTGCTGGTGATGCCGTGCCTGCCCAGGCTGATGGCCAAACTGCGGGTGAGCTGGACGATGCCGCCTTTGCCGCAGGTGTACATGTAGTTGTCCCGACCACCCCTAAGGCCAAAGCCCGAGGCGACATTGACGATCTTGCCCTCTCCGCGTTCCACCATGTGCTTGGCTATGGCGCGGGCGCAGTAGAAGGACCCCGTGAGGTTGGTGTCGATACCAAGCCGCCAGTCGTCGTCGGTCACGTCCCATATAGGGGTGGCACCCTGCCCGCGGACGATGCCGGCGTTGTTGAGAAGCACGTCCACCTTTCCGAACTCGTCGAGGGTCGCGCGAAACAGCCGCTCGACCTGCGCAGAGTCGGTGACGTCTGTCGAGATGGCCAGCGACCGCCTGCCCATGCCCCTGACCAGCCCGGCCACCTCCTCGATGGGCCCCGTCCGGCGGGACGCAATCACGAGATCGGCCCCCGCCTTGCCCATGGCCAGCGCCATCTCCCGGCCCAGGCCGGTACCGCCGCCGGTGATCACAATGGTCTTTCCGTCTAGACTCAGGCTCTCCAGCACGTCGGCCCTCCTCGAACGCGTGGCTTTCCGTAGGGGCGGTTCGCGAACCGTCCCTACCAAAGGACTACAGCGCGACACTCGACATCACACCTGAAGCGTGACCTCTCCCGCGGCCACGGTTGTGGTCACGCCATCGGCGCCGACCAGGACGAGGTTGCCCTGGTCATCGACGGATTCAGCCCATCCCTCGATGACCCGCTCCTTCCACCGCACCTGGACCGTGCGCCCCAGCGTCTCCAGCATGGCGGCCCAGTCGTTGGTCAGTGACTTTCCAGCCCTGACGGCGCGGTAGAGGTCATCGAACTCTATCAGAACGCGACCCAGTACCTCGCCCCGGTCCCTTGTCTCGCCCGTCTCGCGGTACAGGCTGGTGGCCGTCGAGGCAATCTCAGGGTACTGTGCCGGATCGAAATTCACGTTCAGCCCGATGCCAACGATGGCGTGGTCCAGGTCCCTCCCGGCCATGGCCGTTTCGATCAGTATGCCGGAGACCTTCCGGCCGTTGATGCGGACGTCGTTAGGCCATTTGATGCCAGCCTCGTGTCCCGTGATCTCGGTCACGCACCGGGCGATGGCCAGGGTCGCCGCCATGTTGACGTATGGAAGCTGGGCCGCGGTAGGTCGTAGCACCACCGAGAACGAGAGGTTCTGACCTCGCGGCGAGACCCAGGCGCGGTCGAACCGACCCCGCCCCGCCGTCTGCTCCTCCACGACGACGACCGTTCCCTCCGGCTCCCCCCGCTCGGCGAGGGACCGGGCCTCGTCCATGGTCGAGCCCAGCGTGTCGTAGTGAAGCACCCGGCACCCGACCGTCCGGCCCGCGAGGCTCCGGCTGAGGAGGTCGATATCCAGGTCTGGGCACGCCATGTCCGCCTATGCGCTCTCCACGGCAGCGATGGGCAGGATGATAGTCAGCGGTCAGGGGCATGTCAAGCCGGCCGCGCCGACAGCATGTTGCCCGGAAGGGGGCGATGAAGTATCCTACCCCTGCCCGAAATCACCCTGGAGGAGCGCACATGCAAGGCGTAGACGCCGTCGCCGAGATACTCAAACGAGAGGGTACCGAGTTCCTCTCCTGCTTCCCCGCTCAGCCCCTGATCGAGGCGTGCGCCGTTGCGGGAATCAGGCCTATTTTGTGCCGGCAGGAGCGAAGCGGCATGGCCATCGCCGACGGCTTCAGCCGGACGACCAACGGCAGGCGCATCGGCGTCTTCGCCATGCAGCAGGGACCGGGAACGGAGAACTCGTTCCCCGGTGCTGCTCAGGCCTTCTCCGACAACGTGCCCATCCTCCTGCTGCCGGGCGGCGAGCCAACGTCCCGCAGCTTCATCCAGCCCGGCTTCAGCGCCGTCGACAACTACAGAAACGTGACTAAATGGCTGGCCCAGATCAATCACGTCGACCGCATCTCCGAGCTGATGCGCAGGGCCTTCTACCAGCTCCGCACCAACAGGACCGGCCCTGTGCTGCTGGAGGTGGCCCGAGACGTATGGACCTCAGAGCTGAACGGGGACCTCGACTACGCACCGGTCCGAGGCAACAGGTCAGGCCCGGACCCGCATGAGGTCAAGGAGGTGGCCGAAGTCCTGTTGAAAGCCAAGCGCCTGGTGGTCCACGCGGGACAGGGCGTCATGTATGCCGAGGCCACCGACGAGCTGGAGGAGCTGGCCGAGCTGCTGCAGGCCCCGGTCATGACCACAATGCCCGGCAAGAGCGCTTTTCCTGAAAATCATCCGTTGGCGCTCGGCGCGTCGGCGGTCTCGACTACGAAGCAGATCTCCCACTTCCTCCATGAGGCCGACGTCGTCTTCGGCGTCGGCTGCAGCTTCACCCGCACCAGCTACGGCAAGACCATCCCCCCCGGCAAGGTGATGGTCCACTCGACCAACAACCCGGCTGACGTCAACAAGGACTACAGGGCCGACTATGGCCTCATCGGCGACGCAAAGCTCGTGCTCCGGGGGCTCATCGGCGAGATCAAGGCCCAGACCAACGGAGCCGGCAACCCCGGCGACGGCGCCGTGGCCGCGGAGGTGCAGGCTGTCAAACGCGAGTGGCTCGACGAGTGGATGCCCGAGCTGACCTCGGACGAGATTCCCATCAACCCCTACCGCGTCCTCTGGGACCTGATGCATAACGTGGACAGGGCCAACACCATTATCACCCACGACGCCGGCAGTCCGCGGGACCAGATGGTGCCCTTCTGGGAGACGGTCTCCCCCAGGACGTACATGGGCTGGGGCAAGTCGACCCAGCTAGGCCACGGCCTCGGCCTCACCATGGGCGCCAAGCTGGCGGAGCCCGACAAGCTGTGCATCAACGTCATGGGCGATGCCGCCATCGGCATGGTGGGCATGGACCTGGAGACGGCCGCCAGGAACAAGATCGGAATCCTGACCATAGTGTGGAACAATGGCGCAATGGCCATTGAGCGCAAGACCATGCCCTTCGCCATCGAGGAGTACGCCTCACACACTCAGGGCGGCAACTACCGTGACGTGGCCAAGGCCCTGGGCGGCTGGGCCGTGCGGGTCGAGAAGCCTGACGCCTTCGTCCCCGCGCTGAAGCAGGCCATCGAGGTCACCAAGACCGGCCAGCCCGCTCTGATCGAGTGCATCACCAAAGAGGGGTTCGACTTCTCCCGGTACCCGTAGAGACGCTGCTCCGCCCTTCATATACCGCAGCCTAAAGGCTGCGGTATCGTACCCGGCAACCCTGATGCCGCACCCTTCAGGGTGTAGCCGATGCAGCCCGCGCGGGGCCCCAAGTCAGTGGCCTCTACGGAGCGCGCCGATCCTTACTCCAACTTGAAGAACTCTTCGGGGTTCTCGTCGTCAAGTTCGCCCGTGGGGGCGACCCCCGCCACCAGCTCGTCCACGCGGGCCAGGAGGTCTCCTTCGTGGATCGCGCCGACCCACCTGCGCTGCACCGTGCCGTCGCGCGCGACAAAAAACGTGACTGGCAGGCCGATGACGCCGTAGTCTACGGTGATTCTACCGTCCGCGTCCCGGCCATTGGGGTAGGTGATGCCGAACTCTGCGAGGTAGGCGATCCCGTCTTCTTCGCTGTCCTGGATGTTCACCCCAACGAACAGGACATCGGCGTCCTGATACAGGCGCCAGGCGCCCTCCAGCAACTGGGCTTCTACTCGACACGGCAGGCACCACGATGCCCAGAAGTTGATCACGATTGGCCGGCCCAGGTGCTGAGAGAGTACGAGCTCGCCGCCGCCGAAAAGGGGGAGCGTGAACTCCTCGGCCGGCCGGCCAACACGCGTGATCCCGCTGCGACCTGTCACCGGCTCCTTGTTCAGCAGGCCCACCGCCAGTAGCGCCAGCACGGCTGCGATAGCCACGCCGACCGAGCTCACGACGATCACTCTAAGGGAAGGGGACATGAGCGTTCTCACGGGTGGCCGAGAGTCAGCCTAGGAGTTGGTGATGTGACCAGGGAGGTGTAAGTAGGACCGGTCGTAAGCTGCATATGGGACGCCCCTTAGTTTCCGGGCACCGCGCTCCACGGTCTCCATCCCTCGTAGGGACCGCCCGAGGACATCTACGCGGTCCAAGGGCAGAGCGAATACGTCCCTATTGTAGCCGGTCTTCGATGACATCAAGGGTTCTTTTCCTGAAGGGGGCTACTCAGTGCGATGCCCGGTTGTGCTCTTCGATGCGCTGTCTAAGCACATCCGGCAGCTCCGCCGGCTCGTGTACGACCCAGGCGTGCTCCAGCACCTCGCTGGAATGAATGCCGGCGATGGTGAAAGGGGTAGCCATGGCGATCACGTTCATGCCGGCACCTACGGCGGCACGGACTCCGTTGGGCGAGTCCTCCAGGACCATGCATTCCTCCGGCGGAACGTCGAGTTTTCGCGCAGCCAGTAGATAGATCTCGGGGTCGGGCTTGGCCCGCTCAACGTCCTCGCGCGTCAGGACGACGTCCAGGGTCTTCTCCAGGTCCAGCGCCCGCAGCACGTGGAGCGCCTCCGGTCGGTGCGACATCGTGGCCAGGCCCGTGCGGCAGTAAGTCTCTCTGGCGACACGCAGCAGACCGACCGTGTGCGGCCACTGGTTGTCGCGGATGACCTGCGGGTCGGCCACCATGTCGTCGTAGATAGCCTTGCGCATGGCCGTCAACACCTCCCACGGCTCGGACGCGTCGTATGCGCCCATATGAGGCCGGAGGTCGGCGTCCAGGTCGAGCTTGTCCACTATGTGGCGGGAAGCGACGTCTCGTGAGGCGCCCACGATGTCCCGATAGGCCTCGATGGCCTGTGGCTCCGGAGCGGAGAGTCCACGCAGGCGTTGCACCGCCATGGCGTAGGAGAGGGCCTTTAGCTTCTCCGACTGAACCAGCGTGCCGTCGAGGTCGAACACGATAGCCTTTATCATGGTATCCCTCGGCCGTGGCTACGCCGGCTCAACGGTCAGCCGTGCGATGGCGGCTGGCACGTCCGAGTCCAGCTCCACCTGAGCGACGCGCCGACCTGCCGTGCGTGGCGCATCATATCCGCCCCCGTCATCCAGGCCTCGGAGTGTATCTCTCCCACGGGCTCATTTACTTGACAGAACCACTCTGCAATGCCTCGTACTTGTCCAAGTAGTCCTGGACTACCGACACCACTGTGGCGTGGCTCCATGTCAGAGGTGACACGCCTAGATGCTCTCCCGTGAGAGGATGAATCTGCTCCGGCAACACGCCACTTGGTAGAGCTCTCGCGCACACCCATTCCAGCGACGAGAGGACTTGCTTGAGGTCGTCGATGGACCGGGCCGTCGCGATCCGGTACTGGGCCAGCCATAGAGTTGATATGATCCAGGGGTTGCCAGGTATCTTGTCTCGCTGATCTCGCAGGTTGGGGTCCCAGTGGTATTCATCTCCTTCATAGCGCGCCAGTCCGCCGATATCCGTCGGGCAGGATAACCGGTCCACGATAGCATTCATTGTGCCTACGATTCGGGGATCGTTCGGATCGAACATGCCAAAGTACCAGAGGCCGTAGAGACTCACATCAACTGTGGAGTCGGGCTCTATCTCGCCGTTGGAGCGGACTGATATGCGCTTGAGAAACCGACCCAGTTTGGGGTCGTACAGGTAGGCCTCGCAGGCCTCTTTGATCTCCGTTGCGGCATGGCGAAACCTGTCCGCATCGGCGAGTTCGCCAAACAGCTCCGCAATCTCGGCGGCGGCCGTAAGGCCAGCCCAGACCGTGGCTACCGTGTAGGAGTAGATTCCGACGCGCTCCTCCCACAAGTCGAAAGAGGGGGCAGGCAACTTGGTGTGAGGGTCCCGAAACTCGACCATGAAATTACCGGTGTTGATGACCAGTGGCCGGAACCATGGGGCCAGGGCCTCTATATCTCGAAACTTCAGGTAGTGCTGCCACAGCGCAACGGGGATGACCGCGGTCTCGTCTTCCTGTATGGGCGGCCTGAAACCGCCCCTCTCGTCCGTCCGAGCCATCCAATTGGAGGCAACGAGCTTGTCAGGCGTATACTTGTGCAGCATATAAGCTTGATCTTGGTGTGGTTCATCCTTCCTCCGGGCAGGATCGCGGTAGATGACGTCGTTGCAGAAGTCGTAAAAACGGGTGGCGAGGTAGGCGTAGCCTGCCTTGTCCAGCGCGTTGGCGATGTATACTCCGTCTCTTGGCCAGACGTATGAATACGACTCCTGCCCATGCGCCAGTAACGACAGATCAGAGTCGTTGGCGGCGATGATGCCGCCTCCGTTGTCTATCTGGGTGCGCAGGATCAGCAAGCTCCGCCTGTACACATGCTCGACCTCGTGGGGCAGGCCATGAAAATCGATGTCCTCCTTTTCCAGCCATGCTCTCCAGTAGTTCACCGTGCGTGTTATGAAGTACTGGGGTTCCCGCCGCCGCACCATGGCGTCTAAGGCACGGACCTCCTCCAGGTCCTGCCCCGCGGCCAGCCATGTGTAGCACACCGAGCCTTCCCCCGGCGCAATTGGAGGCAGTTCCACGGCGATCACGCCGTCTATCGATCCGAAGGAGTTGGCGTTCTCTCCCAGGACGCCATCTTCAGCATCCGACCACGAACCTCCATTCCCCTCATCGTCCTTAAACCCTGTGCTCCAGCTTGATATCCCATAGGCGCTTCCCGTTGAGGCGTCCATCAGAAAATAGCAGTTGTCTTTGTACGCCACAAGAAAATTGCCGTCGGGGTGGTAGTGAATCGAATCACCACTCCCTACCGCCCAGAAGAGAAAGTCGAAGTGGAAGAAGAGCCTAACGTGCCGAGGGCGTTGGGAGAGGTTTGAAACCTCCAGCCGCCGCAGGAAAATATCCCTGTGAAAGTCTACCGTGTCATTGAAAACAATCTGCAGACCGAGCCCGACATCCGTTGCCGTCACGTTTGTTGCCAGGGTGTCGTGCAAATAGTCCATTTGCCTTGACCACTGAGGGTCGCTGAGCCAGGAGAACTGGCCATCCACAAGAATACCTGTTCGAGATATCCGCCGGCGACTATGGTTTGCCTTGCCGACGTGTGGATAGTAGATATCCCTGACGTTGTAGTCCCTGTCAAAGTTGACCAGAAGGTTCCCGTTGCCCACGGGAAGATCACGGGCCATACCGATGAGCTCCTTTATTTTTCCGTTTCATCGCCCGGCGAGAGAGGCTGCCTTTCTACGCCCCCCGCTTTTGGATCAATACCCTTTCATACACGTCCTCCGTCTCACGTGCGACACGGTCCCAATGGTAATGCAGCGCTGTGCGGCGGGCTTGTCTGCCCAGCCGCGTCCTGAGATCTGCGTCCTTCAGTAACGCCCCGAGCTTCGCTGAAAGCTCCGTCACATCTCTCGGCTCTTGGATAAGTAGCCCATCAACTCCATCATTGA
>JADFHV010000023.1 GCA_022566975.1 Chloroflexota bacterium | reverse complement strand
TGTGCGGGCCCCCGTCAATTCCTTTGAGTTTTAGCCTTGCGGCCGTACTCCCCAGGCGGGATACTTATCGCGTTAGCTACGGCACGGAGGGGGTCGATACCCCCCATACCTAGTATCCATCGTTTAGGGCATGGACTACCCGGGTATCTAATCCGGTTTGCTCCCCATGCTTTCGCGCCTCAGCGTCAGGTGCAGCCCAGAGAGTCGCCTTCGCCTCGGGTGTTCCTCCCGGTATCTACGCATATCACCGCTACTCCGGGAATTCCACTTTCCTCTGCTGCCCTCAAGCTTGCCAGTTTCCCATGACCCCTCCCAGTTAAGCCGGGAGATTTCACATGAGACTTAACAGGCCGCCTACGCGCCCTTTACGCCCAGTAAATCCGGACAACGCTCGGTTCCTACGTATTACCGCGGCTGCTGGCACGTAGTTAGCCGAACCTTATTCCTCGGGTACCGTCCTTACTCTTCCCCGAGAAAAGGGGTTTACAACCCTAGGGCCTTCTTCCCCCACGCGGTGTCGCTGCGTCAGGCTTTCGCCCATTGCGCAAGATTCCTTGCTGCTGCCTCCCGTAGGAGTGGGGGCCGTGTCTCAGTCCCCCTCTGACCGATCATGCTCTCACACCGGCTATCCGTCTTCGGCTTGGTAGGCCATTACCCCACCAACTACCTGATAGACCGCAAGCCCCTCCCAAAGCGACGCCCCCCAACGAATCGGAGAGAGCCTTTCATCTTTCCCGACGTAGCGGGAAGGATCTTACGGGGTATTAGGTCCAATTTCTCGGAATTATCCCCCGCATTGGGATAGGTCACTTACGTGTTACTCAGCCGTCTGCCACTGCCGTCATCCCGACAAGTCGGGACTGGGCCGTTCGACTTGCATGCATTAGGCGCACCGCCAGCGTTCGTCCTGAGCCAGGATCAAACTCTATGAATTAACGGTTTCCTTCCACTATCCAGTTGTTAAGGTGCTGTTCGGACGGCTATCGTCTAGCCGACCTAGCTATGGCCGTCAGAGCGCATTACACTCCCCAACAACCGTCGCTGCCCCATTATAGTCGCGTAGGCGACGCGCGTCAAGCCCCTGAACGGACTGATCGCGAGCGGATCGGTCTCCAGACCGCGTCTTGACAAACCCCACCGACCGACCCTACGGTTGCCCCAGCCTTGAAATCCGCGCTCCTGGCGGCCTTAGAATGCGACTCTCCAACTTGCTGACGATCGACATACGCTCGATGACCCTACTCGCGGCGACCCTGGCCGTGCTAGTCGCCGCCTGTGGAGAGCCGAGGAAAGCGAGCCTGGAAGTGAGTCGGACGACAGTATCTACAGGCAGCGGATGAGGGACCTCGTGCAGGAGATCAGCGACTATGCCAAGGGGACTTCCCCTAACTTCCTGATTATCCCCCAGAACGGCGAACCGCTTGTCCTTCGAGACCAGGGCACGGAGGGTGCGACATCTATACCCTATCTGGTGGCGATCGACGGAATCGGCCGCGAGACCGTCTTCTGTGGCGAGCGCCGGTACGACGAGCGGACTCCTTCAGAGGACACCGCCGAGACCGTCGCATTCCTGGAGGTCGCCAGGGAGGCCGGCGTGGCGGTCATGGCGACGGACTACTGCTCGCGCCGGTCCCTCGTGGACGAGTCATACGTCAGGGCAGCCGAGCACGGTTACCTCTCCTTTGTAGCCTCCACCGGCAACATCGACCTCGATGCCATTCCCTCTTATCCAGAACGTCCGATGAACGAAAACAGCCTCGACGTTACCTCTCTGAGAGACGCCAGGAACTTTCTCTACCTCATCAATCCCGACAGCTTCGAGACGAAGCGGCGCTTTCTCGAAGCCATGCGGGACACCAACTATGACATCGTGCTTATCGACCTTTTCTTTGACGGAGAGACTCTCACGCCCAACGAGGTCGCTAGCCTGAAAAAGAAAGCTAACGGAGGTAGCAGGCTAGCGATAGCCTACGTCAACATCGGCGCCGCGGAGGACTACCGCTATTACTGGCAGCCCGAGTGGCGTATCGGTGACCCCGGCTGGCTGGCCGCCCGGTACAAAGGCTTCGAGGACGAGGCCTTCGTCCGGTACTGGGACCCTCAGTGGAAGTCGCTCATCTTTGGCAACGACCAGTCCTACTTGAAAAAGGTCATGGACGCCGGCTTCGACGGGGCTTATCTGGACAACGTTCTGGCCTACGAGGTCTTCGAGGAACAGGACGGCCGCTAACGCAACAGGATGGGGTGTGGAGCGCTACGCCACCCTTACGCCGCCAGCCCGAAGGACTTCTGGGCCAGGTCCACGATGTACCGGCTGATGGCCAGAGACGCGGACGCGCCGGGCGACGGGGCGTTGAGTACGTGGATGGCGCCCTCGGTCTCCGCGATGCTGAAGTCCTGGAGGAGCCTGCCCCTGCGGTCGACCGCCTGGGCGCGGACCCCCGCTCCCGGCGCATAGAGGTCGTCGCCGGTGATCTCCGGCACCAGCGCCTGGAGCGACCGCACGAACGCGCGCTTGACCATCGACCGGTACTGCTCGTACAGGCCTACCTTCCAGTACTTCAGAGACATCAGCCAGAAGCCAGGGAACGCCAGGACGCCCAACGTTTCCGGTAGATTGAAACTCATCTTCCCGTAGCCCTCTCTTGCCAGGGCCAGCACAGCGTTCGGGCCGGCCTCCACGCTCCCGTCGATCCGCTTCGTGAAGTGGACGCCCAGGAAGACCAGCCTTGGGTCCGGCACCGGGTAGATCAGGCCCTTCACAAGATGTGCCCGCTCCGGCCGTAAGGACAGGTACTCGCCCCTAAAGGGGATTATGCGCACACCGACATTGACTCCCATGAGACCGGCAACCCTGTCGGCATGTAGGCCGGCGCAGTTGATGATCCCCTTGGCGAAGACCTCGCCGCGGGTCGTCTCCAGGTGTAGCCCGCCATCACCGCGAGTGATGGACATGACCTTGGCTCCGGTCAACAGCTCGCCGCCGTTCTCCTTCATCACGTCCACGTAGGCCTTAGAGACCTGGAGGTAGTCGATGATCCCCGTGCCGGGCGAGAGCACCGCCCCGACGCCGGCAGTGTGCGGCTCTAGCTCCCGTAGACGCTCTTTGCCAATCACCTCGAGGCCAGCCACTCCGTTGGCCGTCCCCCGCCGGTATACCTCTTCAAGTCTCGGGCGCTCGGCCTCGTTCGTTGCGACGATCACCTTGCCGCAGTCCTCGTACCGGATGCCCCGCTCGTCGGCGAACCTCCTCAGCATGGCGCCGCCGGTGACGCAGAAGTTGGCCTTCTGCGAGCCGGGCGCGTAGTAGATGCCCGCGTGGATGACGCCGCTGTTATGGCCCGTCTGGTGTTGGGCTATCTCGGGCTCCTTCTCCAGCACGACGGTCTTCCGAGAGGGGAACTCCTGGCTGAGCCGCATGGCGATGGCGAGGCCGATTATCCCGCCGCCGATCACGGCGATATCGTACTTCGCGGAGACGTCGGTCATGTCAGGTTCTCGTCCGTTCGCCTATGGTGGCCACGGCCGTACAGGGATGGAGCAGCCAAAGAAATTCTACCACAGCGCCGGCCGGCAGCCCGGTGGGCGCGGCCCGGTTCTCAAACGCGGCCCCCCGTGATAGTCTGGGGCGAACGAGCGATAACCTAACAGCATTCAGCCGTCAGCCATCGGCTGGGAGGTTGGGGTTTGTGACCGAGATACTCTGCTATGCGGATAGCTACCTGAAGGAGTTTGACGCCACGGTCGTGGAGACGGCCGAAAGGGGCGTCGTGCTGGACCGGACCGCCTTCTACCCGGGAGGCGGAGGGCAGCCGTCGGATACCGGGGTGCTGCGCACCGACGATGCCGAATACAGGGTCTCTAAGGTCGGCAGGTCCGGAGGCCGGCTTGTCCATCAGCTCGACGCGACGCCGCCGGAGGCCGGCACCGTGGTCCACGGCGTCATCGATTGGGAGCGCCGCTACCAGCTCATGCGCACGCACACGGCGCTGCACATCCTGTGCGGCGTCATATGGCGCGACTACGGTGTAAAGGTGACGGGCGGGGACATGAAGCCCCTATCGGCCCGCATGGACTTCGAGCTGGAGAGCATGTCCGCCGACTTCGCTCAACGGATCGAAGAGCTCATCAACAAGGAAGTCGAGGCGTCTCGCCCCGTGGAGATTGGGGCCCTCTCCAGGGAGGAAGCCTTCAAGACGCCTGACCTGATCCGGACAAAGATCAACCTCTTGCCCGCGCAAATCCAGGAGATAAGGACCGTGAACATCGTCGAGCTCGACCTCCAGGCCGACGGTGGCACGCACGTGGACAACACGCGGGAGGTGGGCCGGATACGGGTCGTCGGCCACGAGAGCAAGGGTCGGATCAACAAGCGCCTCCGCATCGAGGTCGACGCCTAGCCCGGGACTACCGGCAGAGCGCAGCAGAAGGTAGACATTGGCAAAGATAGCCTTCATCGGCGCCGGCAGCGTCGTGTTCACTCGCCGGCTGCTGCAGGATATCGTCAGCACCCCTGCGTTGACGGACGCCCGTATTACGTTGATGGACATCGACCCTGACAGGCTCGACCTGATAGGGCGGTTCGCAAAGCGGCTTGTTTCCGACGCCAACGCCGCCAACACCGTCGAGGCGACGACCGACCGGACCCGGGCGCTGGACGGCGCCGACTATGTGATCACGACGATACGCGTTGGGGACGACCTCGCAATCGACCATGGCATCCCTCTCAAGTACGGAGTGGACCAATCGGTCGCCGATACCATCGGGCCCGGTGGCGTTTTCAAGGCCCTCAGGACCGTCCCGGTGCTCCTCGATATCTGCCATGACATGGAGTCTCTGTGTCCGGATGCGTGGCTGCTTCAGTACACGAACCCGATGGCGATCTCGTGCTGGGCGATCGCTGAGGCGACGCAAATCAGAGCGGTCGGGCTCTGCCACAGCGTCCAGCAGACGACGGCGCAACTCGCCGACTACGTGGGCGCGCCGCGCGACAGTGTTTCCGCGTGGGTCGCCGGCATAAATCACATGGCGTGGTTCCTGCGGTTCCAGCGCGATGGACAAGACGCCTACCCGGCGCTGTGGGAGGCGCTGGAGGACGCTGACACCTACGCCAGGGACCCGGTGCGCTTCGAGGTCATGCGCTACTTCGGCCACTTCGTGACCGAGTCCACGCGCCACATGTCCGAGTACGTGCCTTACTTCCGGACCAACCCGAAGCGCGTGGAGCGGTTCAACCTGAACCGCATCACGACCGATCTATCGCGGCTGGAGAGGCGCAACGAGGAGTACTTCGGCAAGATGCACGACGAGGTAGCAGGCTCGTCGCCCCTCGCCGCCGGCCGATCGGACGAGTACGCCTCCCGCATCATGGAGGCGATCGAGACGGGCGCACCGACCGTGATCAACGGCAACCTGCGCAACGACGGGCTGATCACCAATCTGCCAGAAGGCGCCTGCGTCGAGGTCCCGTGCCTGGTAGACAGGCTCGGGATACATCCCATGGCGGTGGGCGAACTTCCGCCCCATCTGGCCACGCTCAACCGCTCCAACATCGCGGTGCAGGAGCTGGCCGTCCGGGCCGTGCTTCAGTCCAGCCGCGAGGCGGCCCGGCACGCCGTCCTGCTGGACCCACTGACAGCCGCGTGCCTCCCGCTCGACGAGATCGACGCAATGTTCGACGATATGTGGGCCGCTCACGGCGAACGGCTGGCGGCCTACTCTTAACAAGCGCCTCCGCATCGAGGTCGACCCGTAATCGTGGAATCGGCCCGCTGCTGGAAGAGATCGATGGATAGAGGCCTCAGACATGATCAACATTGCCGACCACCCAGAGCTGATCATCAAACAGGAAGTGGAACACCTGGAGGCCTTCACCGGGATCGAGACCGAGAACCGGTACAGCGTGATGACGCCCGCCGGCGAAAGGCTGCTGTATGCGGCCGAGGAGTCCAGCTTCCTTGGACGCTTCTTCCTGAAGTCCCATCGCCCTCTGACCCTGCACGTTGTCGACGGTCAGGGCCGGGTAGTCTTCGAGGCTAGTCGCAGCTTTTTCTGGTTCTTCTCCCATCTGCATGTAAGCGACGCATCCGGCCGGAACCTGGGCTCGCTCCGCCGACAGTTCTCCATAATGGTGCGGAGGTTCACCGTGGAGGACGCTGACGGTCGTCCCGTAGCTGAGGTCCGGGGGCCGATTCTACGCCCCAACACCTTTACGGTCTACAGGCAGGGCACGGCGATTGCCCGCATCACGAAGCGATGGAGTGGTCTCCTGAAAGAGGTTTTCACCGACGCCGACACCTTCCGTCTGGAGCTCCTCGACCGGGACATGGAGCCGGACTCCGCCCTTCTCGTCCTTGCCACCGCCTTCGCCATCGACCTGGACTTCTTCGAGAGCTAGCGGACCGGACGACTCACCGGGTACTGAACGGGCATTTTGGGACGCTGCCGAGTCCGCCTCCAACCCAGCGAGGATGGCGTTCAAGCCGGACGCCCCAGACATCTAGGAGGGACCTGAATGGCCGGTACGGAGAAGTTCAGCTACGCCAGCCTGTTCGCGAAGACCGCGCCGGAGGCCGGGCGTCCACGGACCGCGACGCGACGCGCGAGGTACGACTTCGCCGTCGCCTACCCTGACCCGGCCTCGGTGCCCCTCGATGGCCTTGTCGAGTCACTGAGGGCGGCCCTGGAGGTCGAAGGCCGGGACCTAGCCGTCTACCCCCATCCTCAGGGCTACCCGCCCCTGCGCGAGTTCGTAGCGGAGAAGCTGGCGAAGGACCGCGACATCCGTGTCTCACCCGACGACATCATCCTCGGCGACGGCTCGAGCCAGCCGATCCATATGGTGATCGAGGCGTTGGTCGATCCGGGAGACATCGTGCTCACCGAGGACTTCGTCTACTCGGGGACGCTGGCGACCCTCCGGAGATTCGGCGCCGAAATCCGTGGCGTCGCCTGCGACGGGGACGGCATGGACCCCGAAGCGCTGGAGAGCGCCATTCAGACGGCCGTCGCGCAAGGCAGGAGGCCCAAGCTCATCTACACCATCCCGACCTTCCAGAATCCCCAGGGATGGGTGATGACCCTGGAGCGCCGGGAGGCGATGGTAGCCCTGTCACAGACGTACGACGTGCCTATCCTGGAGGACGACTGCTACGTCGATCTCCGCTTCGAGGGCCAGCCCGTCACATCCATCCACTCCCTGGACGACACCGGGCGGGTGATGTACGTCGGGTCGTTTTCCAAGATAATCGCCCCGGGGATGCGCCTCGGCTACCTCACCGCGCCGCCTGAAGTGTTGGATAGGGCTGTGGCGGTAAAGAGCGGTGGCGGGGTCAACCAGTTTGCCGCCCTGGCCGTCCACAGGTATTCGACGGGGAACCTCGACACCCACATAGAGAAGATCAACGACGTCATCCGGGTCAAGCGGGACGCCATGCTGGCCGCGCTGGGAGAGAACTTCGGCTCGGCCGCCACGTGGAGCCAGCCGCCTGGAGGGCTGTTCATCTGGCTCCAGATGCCGGGGGAGGCCGATCTGGTCGAAGCGCGCGAGAAGGCGCTTGAGGCCGACGTCGGCTACCAGGCGGGCCCGCTCTTCGCTCCAGACGGCGTGTCCGGCAGGAACTACGCTCGCCTCTGCTTCGGTTACAACACCCCCGAGGAGATCCGCGAAGGCATAGCCAGGCTGGCACAGGTCTTCGAGCGCGAGGGGTTCCTGGCTGGATAGGACTCGTGTGCTGGACAATGGCTCTCCCTGCGCGCCGCCTACTCGCCGCATTTCGCCGTCATGGCCCGGGTGGAAAGGCCAATGGTCATCCTGATAGACTCGGTGTCCATTGCCGCGACATCCTGCCGCTGCCGTGGCGGTCTCTCGACCCGGTCAGCTTGGGCTCTTCCCAACAGTCCAAACTGGTCATCGGTCCGATTCCAAGCTCCGCAGCGTTTCGGAATGGAAGCCTGCATCGGCGAAACTAATTGATACGATCTGCGGGCTCTAGGCAGACTGGTTGGTCATAATGTCATTCGACTCGGCTGTAGACGCCTATCGAGACCCACCCTTCCGGTTTTTCGACAACCGCGAGAAGTACCTTCTGTTCGTGAGCACGTGTAATGAGAAGCAGGTCATCGCGGACAGGATCGCCATGGATACGAGGTCCACGGAGCCGGGTCCGACGGGCCTCAGGGTCTTCGACGCCGGTATGGGTGATGGGACGGTCCTCACCCGCGTAATGCGGTACTTGCACAGCCGTTTTCCCGAGGTCCCGTTCCTGATCGTGGCCAAGGAGGCGAGCGTCGAGGACGTCAGCATAGGCCTCGACAAGATGGCGGACCGTTTTTTCGAGCACCCTGCGATGGTCCTGGTCATCACTAATATGCTCTACTCCGAGGCGCCCCAGCTCTACCCGAGGTCGAAATCGATGCAGGCAAGGCTCAACTGGGTAGAGATGCCGCTGTATGGCTCAACCGCGCACGAGTTCGATACCCAGATAGGGGAGCAGCAGCACCGAATCCGGGAGTGGTGGCAGACGAGGCCGAGCGAAAAGACGGGAAACCCCATGTACGTATCCCCTTCGGTCCTGGTCATGTACCGATCAGACAGGGCGCGGGAGCTCGAGACGGTAATGCCCCGTGCCGGAGACAGGGGCCACGAATACGACGTAATCATTGCCGCTCAGCCCTTTCGGGCCAGCACCCCAGCAGATGTGAAAGTCAGGAACGTGCTGGCCCCCCTTGCGAAATCGCTTGCCAAAGAAGGTCGCATGGTCGTCATACAATCGACAGGCAAGGACCCGGGGATGGAGATTGTACAGGGCATCTGGCCAGAGGACACGCCATTCAAGACCCCGCGGCAGATACTGGTCCAGGAGCTTGCCTCGCAGTTGGGCCACAGCCACCCCGACCTTCGCTTCATTAGTTACCCCGACTCTCACGCCATTTTTCGGTACGCGTTGCGAGTCGACCCTTCCGAGGTAGCCGCATACATCGGGACCTCCACGATTCTCGCCGCCTGGAACGCTGCAACTTACGTTGCCCAGATCGATGACAGACGGCTACGAGACGCGATGAGTAGTAGCGAGTACCTGGACGTCACATCGAAGATCCTCAACAAGTACGGAGGTCTTTGGTTCGCGGACGAGTCGTTCTTGGTCACCCGGGTCTGACGACGATCGCGCCAGCAGGCGATGGTGCGGCCGTGGCAGACCTACGACCTGCCGACCCTGGAGGACGGCTGCCTCTTAAACTCCCCCCACCGGAGGAGAGAGCCTGAATTCCTTCCAGCTTGTGGGAAAGCATCCCCCTCACTGGCGGCTGAAGCTCTTGCGAAGCTCCGCCGCGACCCGCTGCCCCAGCCCTTCGGCCTCCCGCCTCAGAAGATCGAGCTCCGCCTCGAGGCGCCTGGATGCGGACGGCTCCTCCAGGAGCTCCTGCTTCTCCTTCGAGCCGATCTGAAGAAGGCCCGCGATAAAATAGCCCAGCGCTACCGGATCGGACGGCATCCGGGTCTCGCGGACCCAGCCCCCGCGCAGCCCAAGGAGCAGCCTGTGGTACACGGTCACGGCGTCGCGCACGGCCTCCATCTCCGACGGAGGGACCGGCGGGTCCGCCTCGTCCTCGAAAAGCTCGACCTCAGCCGCTATATACGGCCGGCGCTGGGTGATCTCCCTTATCCTGAAACGCTGCTGGCCCGTGACGGAGATGAACATCCGGTCACCCCGCACCCTGTTGACCTGGACGATCTCGGCCAGAGTCCCCGTTTGGTGCGGTACGGCGGGCTCTCCCACCTCGGAGCCCGACTGGATCAGGACGACGCCGAACTTGGAGTCCCCTTCCAGGCAGTGTTCCATCATAAGTTTGTAGCGCTCTTCGAAGATCTGAAGTGGAAGCGAAGCGCCGGGGAAGAGCACCGTGTTCAGCGGGAAGATGGGAAGCTGGCGTGCTTCAGAGGGCATAGTCCGATTTTTCCTGACCTTGTATCGAGAGTATCGAGAGTATAGAGGGGTTAAGTTCTGCGAGCAATGGCGCCCAAACCCCGGTGGCTACGCCTGGCTTCCTTGACACGTCCTCCACGGCGTTGGTACCATCTTCCCGATGTCACGGGCTTCCAGCCGGCTTCCCGATGTCACGGGCTTCCAGCCGGCTTCCCGGTGTCACGGGCTTCCAGCCGGGTGATGCCGTGTTACCTTTGGTACCCCTGGTTCCCCCTGTTTGGATCGTGGAGGGCTGAGTCTTGCCCCATGTGACGTGCCTGCGCTGCCGCGAGTGTGCCAGAGAGTATCCGGTAGAGGCGCTGAACGTCTGTGAGTTCTGCTTCGGGCCGCTGGAGGTCGCCTACGACTACGACAAAATCGCCCGGACCGTCAGCCGCGACCGGATAGCCAACGGCCCAGTCACCATGTGGAGGTACGACGACTTCCTGCCCGTGGATGCGGAGAGGGCCGTCGACATCGGGACCGGGTTTACGCCGTTGATCCGAGCTAAGAACCTCGGCCGGATACTCGGGCTCGAACACCTCTACATCAAGAACGACAGCGTGAATCCCTCCTTCTCCTTCAAGGACCGACCCGTGTCTGTCACGACGACCAAGGCCCTGGAGTTCGAGTTCGAGGTGCTTGCGTGCGTGTCAACAGGCAACCTGATGGGCTCGGTGGCCGCCCACGGCGCCAAGGCCGGCATGAAGACCATGGTTTTCTTCCCCGCCTATCTGGAGAAGGGCAAGATCATCGGTGCCGCCATCTACGGGCCGACGCTTGTAGCGGTCGACGGCACCTACGACCAGGCGAACCGGTTCTGCAGCGAGTTGGCCGACAACAACCCCTGGGCCTTCGTCAACATCAATATGCGCCCCTACTACGCCGAAGGCAGTAAGACCCTGGGCTACGAGGTCGCCGAGCAACTCGGATGGCGGGCCCCCGACCACTGCGTGGTGCCGGGGGCGTCGGGAGAGCTCCACACCAAGATATGGAAGGGACTTCAGGAGTTCAAAGACGTCGGGCTGATCGACAGGGCCGACACCAGGATGCACCTGGCCCAGGCCGAGGGATGCTCGCCTATCGTGGAAGCCTTCGAATTGGGAAGCATGCAGGTCCGGCCCGTTAGGCCCGACACCATCGCCAAGTCCCTTGCCATCGGCAACCCCGCCTCGGGGCCATACGCCCTGCAGACCCTTGCGGACACCGGAGGCACCGGGGTCGCCGCCCCCGAAGACGAGATAGTCGAGGGCATAAGGCTGCTGGCAGAGACAGAGGGCATCTTCACGGAGACAGCCGGAGGGGTCGTCATCTCAGGCCTCAGGAAGCTCGTCGAGAAGGGGCTGATCAAGTCCGACGAGGTCACCGTGGCCTTCATCACGGGCAACGGACTCAAGACCCAGGAGGCCGTGGAGGGTCTGGTGGACGAGGTGCACACGGCCCCTAATCACGAGGCGTTCCAGAAGGCTATGGCCGCTCACAGAGAGGCCGGTAAGCAGGGAGGCCCAGTATGACCAGGAAGCGCGTCAAGTTCACGTTCCCGCAACAGAAGATAACCGAGCCCGTGATCTATGAGCTCGGCCAGAAGTTCAAGATAATCACCAACATACGTCGCGCCGACGTGCGGGAGGACATGGGCTGGGTGGTGCTGGAGCTGGAGGGCGAGGAGGACGAGATCGCCAGCGGCCTGGACTGGGTCACCTCGACCGGGGTACGGGTGGACCCCGTCAGCGGCGACGTTGTGGAGGGCTAGTCGCCGGCCGAAGTGTATCCGCCCCTACGGGCATGACATCTAACTACCAGCGGCCACTGCCCAGGAGGACATAAGATATGAGCGTAACGGTGAGGATTCCAACGCCCCTTCGCCGTGTGACCAACGGCCAGGACAAGGTCTCGGTCGACGGGGCCGTCCTCAACGACGTCATAACGTCGCTTGACGCCCGGTTCCCGGGGATCAAGGAGCGACTCTGCGACGAGAGCGGAGAGCTGCGCAACTTCGTCAACGTCTACATCAACGGCGAGGACGTGCGCTTCCTGGATGGGCTCACAACGCCCACCAAGTCCGGCGACGAGGTCAGCATCGTGCCCGCCGTGGCGGGCGGCTGATCGCCCCGGAGACGCACCACTGGTTGTCGGCCTAGGGGGGGGCTTCCCCGGAAGGTCGACGAGCGAATCTGGGTCTGGGGAAGGGCGCTTCCCCAGACCGTTCCCGCCTGACAGTTCGTAGGGTACTACGCGCCGTGCCACCGCCCTCAGGTCCGATGTCAGCCCTTCTTCGGCTGCCGGCCGCGCCTCCGCTGCGCTGCCTCCCACTTTCTTTTCTGTGTCCGCCGGGTCTCTTCGTCCGTCGGGACGAATCCGGCGATGAATTCATTCCTGTACTCGCTAAACCGACCCTGCTCGATGGCGACCCGCATCTCCTCCATCAGTCGTAGCACGAAGCGGAGGTTGTGGATCGTCGCCAGCCGATAGGCGAGTAGCTCCTTGGACCGAAACAGATGGTGGACGTATGCCGCCGAGAAGGTACGGCAGGTGTAGCAGTCGCACCCCTCCTCGATCGGCGCCTCCTGTGCCCTGAAGGGCGCCTTGTCGACGTTGACACGCCCTTTCCGGACGAACAGCGCGCCGTTGCGGGCGATGCGGGTCGGCAACGCGCAATCGAACATGTCCACGCCGCTGGCCACGCACTCCACCAGGTCCTCCGGCGAACCCACCCCCATCAGATAGCGCGGCGACTCCGCCGGAAGCATCTGCGCGGTGATGGATGCGATCTCGTACATCTCTTCCTTGGACTCTCCAACGCTCAAGCCGCCGATAGCATAGCCTGGAAATCCGACGGAGGTCATGAAGTCCGCCGACCGCTCGCGCAGGTCCGGGAATAGTCCACCCTGGACGATGCCGAACAGCATCTGGTCCTTTCTTGTGAGGGC
>JADFHV010000293.1 GCA_022566975.1 Chloroflexota bacterium | reverse complement strand
AGCCAGGCCGAACTCAATATGACCGTCCGGCGGATCAGGGACGATGCGAGCGTCGTCGACATCCGAGGCGATGTGAACGCCTCGTCCGATAACGCTTTCAACGATGCATACACTCAGGCGAGCTCCGACAAGGTGCGCGCCATCATCCTCAACTTCAGTGGACTCGAGTACATGAATAGCAGCGGGATCGGGCTCCTGGTTACCCTCCTGATTCGTGCCAATCGAAACGGCCAGTCGCTGTTCGCCGTTGGCCTCAACGAGCACTATCGGCACATCTTCGAACTCACCCGGCTCAACGAGGCCATTCGAGTTTTTGAGACCGAAGAGGAGGCTCTGGCCGCACTCGACGGCTAGCTGGCTCCACCATTTTCTCTACTGATTGGCCTGGAACCCGACTGATCGACGGCACATGAGAGGAGCCGATCATGACTACCAAATCGAACGGACCCGAGGAAAAGAAGTCAGGTGACGAGGCGTACTGGGCACAGCCGGTCTCGAAGCTGAAGGTCGATCATGCACCGGCGGGCGCCGTCAATCTCAACGTGGAGGGTCGCCAGGTTGTTGGGCCCCTGCAGGGCTTCGGCCAGCTCTGGCAGAAGACCTACAGGGTGCGTCTGAGTGGAGCGGAGGTCTCGGCACGCGAGCTAATCAAGACGTGGAAGGAGAACTTCGCGAAGTTCTGGCCGGAGGGCAGCCGGTTCTACGCCCCGATCGCCGGAATCGCCCCCGGCGAAGTCGCCCTCATCAACATTACGCAACCTGGTGGCATGGTGCTTTCCACCGGAATTATGGTGATGTATGCGGACGAGGAATCTTTCACATTCATGACTCCCGAGGGCCACATGCTCTCGGGTTGGATCACTTTCAGCGGCTTTGAGGAGGGCGGCGCCACCGTGGCCCAGGTCCAGGTGCTGGTAAGGGCCAACGATCCCCTGTGGGAGATACTCATGCGGCTGATCGGATTTAAGAAAGAGGACAAGTTCTGGCTCGCCACGCTGGAATCACTGGCCCGGCACTTTGGCGTCAGCGGCCACGCCCAGATGACGGCGACCGTGGTCGACCCGAGGCTCCAGTGGTCGCAGGCCAAGAACGTCTGGCACAACGCGGCCATCCGCTCGACGGTCTACGCAATGGCGTCTCCCCTCCGGTGGCTGCGCGGCCTGGTAGTCCGCGGAAATTGAGCGGCATTCCGAAACGCGATTCCTACGACGCCGTGGTAGTCGGGGGCGGGCCCAACGGGCTCTCCGCGGCCATCACGGTGGCGAGGACAGGCCGGTCGGTGCTGGTGATGGAGGCGGAGGAAACCGTTGGAGGAGGCGTCCGCAGCGACGAGCTGACTCTCCCTGGCTTCGTCCACGACGTGTGCTCTTCTATCTATCCCCTCGGCGTCGGCTCACCTTTCTTCAACACCCTGCCCCTCCAGGAGCACGGCCTGGAGTGGGTCCACCCTCAGGCTCCCGTCGCCCACCCCTTCGACGACGGTACTGCCGCGGTCCTGGAGCGCTCTGTCGACGACACGGCGGACGCCCTCGGCCCGGACGCCAACGCGTATCGCCGGCTCATGCGACCCCTCGTCGCCGACTGGGACAAACTGGCCGACGCGATACTGGGCCCATTGCGTTTTCCCAGGCATCCGTTTGCCCTGGCCAGATTCGGTCTCAAAGCCATCCGATCCGCCAACGGCCTTGCCCGAAGTCACTTCGAGGGACAGCGCGCTCGCTCGCTGTTCGCCGGGATATGCGCCCACTCCATGATGCCGCTGGAACGCAGACCGACCGCCGCCTTCGGACTCATGCTCGCCATCGCGGGACACGCTGTGGGATGGCCCCTGGTCAAGGGAGGGTCTCAGAGCCTCACCAGTGCGCTGACAGCCTACCTCCTCTCCCTCGGAGGAGAGATCGTGACCGGTGCGAAGGTCGAGTCATTGGACGAGCTGCCGGAGGCTACCGTGGTCTTCTGCGACCTCACGCCCAGCGGGCTTGCGAAGATTGCTGGTGACAAGCTTCCGGCGCGGTACCGCCGTCGTCTGGGGCGCTTTCGCCACGGGGTGGGCGTATTCAAGGTAGACTTTGCCCTGGACGGCCCGGTCCCGTGGAGGGCTCCCGAGTGTTCTCGTGCCGGCACCGTCCACCTCAGCGGCGACATCGACGAAACAGTCGCCTCTGAGCGAGCCGTCTGGAAGGGCGAGCATCCGGAGAGGCCTCACGTCCTCGTAGCGCAGCACAGCCTTTTCGACCCGTCCCGCGCGCCTGAGGGCAGGCACACCCTGTGGGCATACTGTCACGTGCCCAACGGGTCCACATTCGACATGACCGGCCGGATCGAGGCGCAGATCGAGCGCTTCGCGCCTGGATTTCGCGACCTCATCCTGGCCAGGAGCGTCAGGTCACCGGCAGGACTGGAGGAGTACAACCCGAACAACATCGGGGGTGACATCAGCGGAGGCGTCCAGGACCTGCGCCAGCTATTCACCAGACCGGTTCCGAGGATAGTCCCCTACTCGACCCCGCTCAGAGGGCTGTACATCTGCTCCGCCTCAACCCCCCCGGCGGCGGCGTGCACGGTATGTGCGGCCATCACGCCGCCCTGGCGGCACTGAGCCGCGAGCTACGGCAGTAGCCGATATCTCGTGCGCGCACCTCACCCCTTGGCT
>JADFHV010000292.1 GCA_022566975.1 Chloroflexota bacterium | reverse complement strand
CGGCGGCGGGCTGGTCTGCGCCCGGCACCTCCGCAACTGGGGCGCCGAGGTTGAGGTGCGGCTCGCCTCGTCGCCTTCACGGCTGGCCGAGGTGCCGCGGCACCAGCATTCCATCCTCGAGGTCATGGGTGTGCCGGTGACGACGGCGACCGCTGAGGTAGGGCTGCCGCGGGCGGACCTCCTGGTGGACGCCATCGTCGGCTACAGTCTAACGGGCGCGCCGCGAGGCGAGACAGCGGGTCTGATACGAGCGGCGAACCAGCATGGGGCCCCGGTCCTGGCCCTGGACGTCCCCAGTGGCATCGACTCCACGACCGGGGTTGTCCACGAGCCGGCGGTCCGAGCCACGGCCACTCTGACGCTGGCCCTACCCAAACATGGACTCTTCGGAGATGAGGCCCGGAAGCATGTGGGCGAGCTCTACCTGGCCGACATCGGCGTGCCGCCGGAGCTGTACGCAAGGCCGAGCGTAGGGCTCAAGGTGGGGTCGATCTTCGCGCGGGATGAGACCGTCCGGTTACGTTGACGGCCGTCGGTCTGGGGCAAGGCCCATGGGCTCAGTAACTATCTCAAAAAAGACAGATGCCTTGTTCCCACCCGCCCGCCCTAAGGGGATTTTGCTACTGGGGGCACATCCCCCAGGCCCTCTGCCAGAGTCCCGACTATTCGGGACTCTGGACTCTCCCAAAAGGATTCTGAGATAGTTTCTCAAACAGGAGGGAGCTATGAAGGGGCACGAGCCTTTCTCTATTGAGGAGATCCATGCCGCGAGGGATAGGATCGCGGGCGCCGCCATCCGGACCCCCCTCGTTCGGCTTAACGTGGACGACGCACCCGCGGAGATCTACCTCAAGCTGGAAACGTTGCAGCCCATCGGGTCGTTCAAGCTGCGGGGCGCGGTCAATGCCATGCGCTCCGCCGCTCCAGGGGAGCTTGGGAAGGGCGTCTGGACAGCCAGCACCGGCAACATGGCACAGGGCGTCGCCTGGAGCGCTCGAGAGATGGGGGTGAAGTGCACGGTCGTGGTGCCGGACAACTCCTCCGCCTCGAAGCTGAATGCCATCAGGGGCCTCGGTGCGGGCATCAGGGAGATGCCCCGCGTCGACTGGTTCGACCTGATCCTGTCAGACAGTCCTCAGGAGGCGATGGAGGGGCTATACATCTCGCCCTTCAACAACAGGGCCGTCATCGCGGGTCAGGGGACCATCGGCGTCGAGATTGTCGAAGACCTTCCGGACGTGGACGCGGTTATAACGCCGTTCGGCGGTGGCGGGCTGACGGCCGGGGTCGCCTCGGCTGTCCGCATCCTCAAGCCGGACACCAGGGTGTATGCCTGTGAGCTGGAGACGGGGGCGCCCCTGGCCCCGTCGCTGGCGGCGGGCAGACCCGTGACGATCGAGCCCCGGCCCGCACCCAGCTTCGCCCAGGGGTTCAGCGGCGCTCCGTCGGTGGCCGCCGCGATGTGGCCCCTGTTGAGCGGTCTTCTGGACGGATCGCTGTTGATGTCGGTCGCCGATCTGGTTGCCACCATAAAGCTGCTGGTGGAGAGCAATCACATCGTCGCCGAGGGCGCGGGCGCGGCGCCGGTGGCCACGGCCCTGGCAGGCAAGGCGGGAGCCGGCAAGATAGCCTGCGTCGTCTCAGGCGGTCACATCGACTCGGACGAGCTGGCGGCGATTCTCGACGGCAGTATGTCGTAGGCGGCTCCTGCTACCGGACCGCGCGGGCGACCCGCCGGGTCGCCCCTACCCGAGGGATGCGACGTGGTCGAGCATCGCCTGGATGGCCTCGTCCCAGACCTGCTCGCGGGTGCGGGCGCTGGACTTCGGGACGCTGAACCCGTGGTCGGCGCCCTCGAGCAGGTGGAGGGTCGCCTGAGGGACCTTTGATGCCGCCGTGCGAAGCTCGTCAGGTGTGCCGAAGCTGTCTCTGGTCCCCGAGCAGAAGAGGGTGGGCACGCCGATGAGCGGAAGGTGCTGGTCGCGGATCTTGTCGGGGTTGCCCGGCGGCCGGAGCGGGTAGGCGAAGAGCGCGAGGGCGTCCGCGGGCGTTCCAGCAGCTACGACCTGCGAGGCGATGCGGCCGCCCATGGACCTCCCGCCTACGGCTAGCCTGACACCGTCCTGCTGGACGGACTCGATGACCGCCCGCCACGTCGCTTCGAGGACCTGGGTGCGGTCCGGACGGCGCTTGCCGGCCTCCATGTAGGGGAACTGGAACCGGACGGCGTCGAACCCTCGGGCCGCCAGGCCACGGCATGCGCGGGCGCCGAAACGGTCGTGGGCGTTCGACCCGGCGCCGGGTGCGTATATGAATAGCCAGCCGTTGGGCGGGGTCTCCGGCGCCGTGCGGATGGCCGTGACCTCCCCGCGCTCCGGGACCGGGATGTTAACGGTCTCTTCCGGCATAGGACCCCTCGTGTCGGCGTCGCTCTGTGGACGTTCCCTGATACTACGCGGTCTTTTCCCACCCGCCCGCCCGGATGGCTTACTGGGGAATGTCCCCAGGCCTCTGCCAGAGGGGATGAACCCCTCTGGACTCCCCCAGGCTTCACTTCGTCAACAGAACCGGACGACGTCTACCCGTCCGGTGTCACCGGGAGCAGTTCGTTGACATCGCTAAGAGCCTCGGTGCTTTTCCCACCCACCCGCCCGGATGGTTT
>JADFHV010000022.1 GCA_022566975.1 Chloroflexota bacterium | reverse complement strand
AGGTCGCCGGTTCGATCCCGGCCACCCCGACCACTTGACACCTTAAGTGGGCCTGAGGTATTTTGCACATCCCCATGGACGAAGCTAGATCGCAATCCTTAAAACCCAAGATAAGCTCTGTTGTTTTTTTGCTGATATTGGGTTTCTTTCTCTTGCCGTGGCTTTCGATTAGCTGCGGGTCCATTAAAGTCAGTTACGATGGCACCGAAATCATATTCGGTAAAAGAGGCGTGAACCAGCAAACCACTGAAGTTGGCCCAGGGGAGGAGCTGTCCGCCGAGAACGTTGCGGAGGTAGAAAGCGAGGTAGGCAGTGCGATCTATGCTTTGGCGGCCCTTGTCCTGGCTGCCATCGGCGTGATTACATTCTTCATAAAGGATGGCCGTGTGGGTGCGGGCGTCCGGGGCGCCATAGGGGCGCTAGGAATAGCCAGCCTCGTGACGCTTAAATTCAAGACAGAAAGCCAGCTCACTAGCAGCTTGACGGACAGCCCTGAACTTGCTGAATTGGGAATAGAGGCCTCAGATCTAGCCATTTTCCTACAGATTGATTGGGGTATTGGGTATTGGCTGGCGTTTCTGGGGTTTGGTGTTGTGGTGGCCCTTCAATACGTGCCTGTTGAAAGAATACTCTCTCCCTGGAAAACCTGACGCGGGTGGGATCGGGTGATACGTGCTGGTACGAAAGGGGCTAATTAGCCGAGCCGGCGAGCATGGAGGAAATCACACCGACTTGCGAACTTTTCACTGTGTGACTAATGTGTCTAATTCGCAAGGTTCGCAACCTAGGATTGTACGGAAACCGCCGCTGGGCTAGTTCGCAGTTACGATAATAATTTGGGAGCGGGAGGTCGCCGGTTCGATCCGGGCCACTCCGACTTCTGTGGGAGGGCAGGTTTAAAACCTGACCTTACGCCTATCATGCCGGCGCACCACATGATTCGGTACGGTCGATCCAGCGTGCCCCTAAAAACCACTGAGGGAGCAGACCCCGATGTGCAGAAGCATCAAGACGCTTCGGCGACCGGCGGAGCGGGCAACCGACGAAGAGATCCGCGCGGCGGCGCTCCAGTTCGTGCGCAAGATCAGTGGCTACCGGACGCCCTCTAAGGCCAACGCCGACCCCTTCGACTCGGCCGTGGACGAAATTGCCTCCGTCTCCAGCAGGCTTCTCGGCGCCCTGAGGCCAGGCGCCAGGCCTGACGCCTGCGAGGCGGCGGTGAACGGTGAGCCGGGCGGACAGGACGCCCAGGCCTATTTTCGGCGGGGCAACGACTACTCGAACCTGGGAGAGTACCAGCTCGCCATCCAGGACTTTACACAGACGATCTCGCTGGACGCGTCCAGCAGCATGGCTTACAACAACCGGGGGACTGCCTACCTGTGTATCGGAGACTTCGAGTCGGCGGTCCGTGACCTCCGCGACGCCATCAGGCTGGACCCGGAGTATCGGGAGGCCCACCACAACCGCGGGCTCGCCAACTGGGAGCTTGGCCGCCTCGATGATGCCATCGCCGATCTGACCAGGGCCATCGAGCTCGACCCCGGCTTCTGGAGCGCCTACAGGCATCGCGGAATCCTCCACTGGCTCAAGGGCGATGAGCGGGCCAGCTTCGAGGACCACAAGAGAGGGCGTGAGCTGAGGGGCACCGTATGAGTGGTACCCAAATGTCGGGACGTGCGCGCCTTGTGGGTCCCGCGGTCTTTGCAGCCCTCATCCTATCCCTGGCTGTAGCCGACAGATCGTTGGCCGCAGACCCGCCTCCGGATGAGCCACAGTCCGAACCCCAGGCGTCCGGGGGGCCGCCGTCACCATCTGCCAAGCACGCCAGGTTATCGTCTACGCTGGTCCGGCTGGTGGAGGCTTCCCAGAGCGTCCCACAGGGCGTGCCCATGGCCGACGATCTCCTGTACGAGGCCAACCCAGCTCTGATGGCGTACCTGACGGCGGGGCTGATGGTCCTCGATGACCAGGGCAGGGTACAGGTGTACGTCCGCATCTCCGACCCGGAGGCCGGGATTGCCGGCGAGGTCGTGTCCCTAGGTGGCCAGGTAGAGCGACTGGACGAGTCGGGAACCCTGATTCAGGCCAGGGTCCCGGTGGATAAGCTGCCGCAGGTGGCCGCATTGGAGTACGTCACATCCGTGACGCTACCAAACTACGGCCAGCCGAGTCTCGGCTCTTTCCTGACCGAAGGGGACGCCTTGCTGGGGCTGGACAAGGCGCGCGCCAAGGGGGGTGTTGACGGCTCCGGGGTTACTGTCGGGGTGATCTCTGACGGTATTTTTGGCCTGGCAGCCGCCATCGCCTCGGGGGACCTGCCGGCCACGAGCTTCAATGTGGATGGGAACGGGAAGCTGGTATCTACGACCGGTGGAATCGTCGGGACTTCGTTCCGGGCTGACGGTAACTTGGAAGGGGGCCTGGGCGGTACGGCTACCGGAGCCGAGGGCACCGCCATACTGGAGATCATCCACGACATCGCGCCGGGCGCGCAGCTTCGGTTCGCCAACTTCAGCACGTCCCTGGAGTTCATCGCGGCGGTGGACTTCCTGGCGGCCAACAGCGACGTAGTGATCGATGACATCGCGTTCTTCGCCAAGCCCTTTGACCAGACCAGCGATGTGTCGGCAAACACCGCAGCAGAGCTGAACAAGCTGGCCAACCCCATCCGGGGTTACTACGCGGCGGTGGGCAATCATGCGCAGCGTCATTACCAGGAGACCTATGTCGACTCGGGGACCGATGGTGCACCTTTTGCCTTTGCCAACTTACCGGGCAACCTTCACCAGTTTGCCGCCACCGGCGATACGACCGACTGTCTTGGTCTTGGCCCAAGAATTGCAAACTCGGTGCGGTTGGGACCTGGACAGACGGCGACCATAGTTCTCACCTGGGACGATACGTTTGGCGCTGTGACAACGGACTACGACCTATACGTGCGCACAAACGACACGAACGATCTAGCGGCCTTCGGCATCGACGACAATGTGGCACTCGGAGACCCGATCGAGGCAGTCGCTTTCACCAACAATACCGCCGCCGCCAGATTCTTCGACATCTTCATCCAGAACTCCGCCAATGCCTCCGCTGCTAAGACCTTCGACATGTTCATTACCGCTGGTGGCATCGGGCTTGCCTGCTCTGCCGGAACGTTCTTCAACTACAACACGGTGAACAGCAGCGTGCCGGCCCAGAGCGACGCCGGTGGCGGCGTGGTATCCGTGGGAGCCATCAGCGCGTCGGACCCGGGAGTCGACACCATTGAGCCCTTCAGCAGCCGGGGCCCCACCAACAACGGGGTGGTGAAGCCCGACGTCGTGGCGATAGACGGCGTCGCGGTCTCCGGATCAGGGGGCTTTCCCACGCCATTCTTCGGTACGTCGGCGGCCGCTCCCCACGTTGCCGGACTGGCCGCGTTGCTTCTGGACGGCAACCCGGGTCTCCTGGGCGGCGAGGCGGGAGACGATCCCGCTGCCGATCGCGCAGTGCTCCGCGCCGCCATTGTTGCAGACGCCGTCGATCTGGGCATCCCGGGTGTGGACAATACCTACGGGAGCGGCCGGATAAACGGCCTGGCAGCCGGTGAGTCTCAGGGTTTCCCGCTGCCCATCCCCTCGGCCACCGCCTGGGGACTTGTGGCGCTTGCCGTGGGCCTGACCTTACTGACGACCGTGTACGCGGCCCGGCGGCGGGCGGTTTAAGGCTCGTGGACGAACTGGGGGAAGCGGCGCCACAGGTCGACGCCCCGCAGGCGCAGGCCCACGGTCTCGCCGGGGAGTACCGCCCACGGCAGGCGGGTCCGGAACCTGAAGGGGTACTCCGACAGCTCCAGGAGCGCCAGCCGGCGCTCCTCGTTCTCCAGCACGACGGCACGGAAGTGCGTACGGTCCTCGCCATCCTGCGGCGCGTCGAGCCGTTGCTGCAGGTACTTGAGAAACCAGTAACGCCGGCGATCATCCTCGATCCTGGCCAACTCTCTTAGCTGCGCGTCGGCCCGGTGGCACACCGAGGCGATCTCCTCCGCCGAGTAGTGGTGCTCCCCCGTCGCCAGAAAGTGGCTTATCTGGCGCTGCATGACCAGGTCGGGGTATCGCCTGAGGGGAGATGTGGCCTGTATGTACGCCTCGACTCCGAGGCCGCCGTGAGGCGCCGGCACGGTCGACAGCTCCGCCGGACGAAGGCGGCGAAACAGGTGGAAGCGGCGAAGCGGGCCCTCTGGGAGGTCGGGCAAGTCGCTCAGGTCCGGCGCGGGCTGGGACCGGTAGGCTGCCGGAAGGCCATGATCGAGACAGTACCTCGCCAGCAGGGAGTTGCAGAGTATCATCAGCTCCGTCACCGTCAGCCGGGCCGGTGTGGACCTGGCCACCACCCTCACCTCCACCTCACCCGACGGTGCTATCTGGATGTGCATCTCGGGCGAGTCCACCGTCACCGCGTCCGACTCCTCCCTCTTACGCCGCAACGCCACCGCGATGGCGTGAAGGGGCCTCAGCGTGTCGGTCCACGGGTGGCCTTCGTCGCGTATCGCGCCGTTGGCTTCCTCGTAGCTCAGGGACGCCTGGGTCTTGACCGTCGAAGGTACTATCTCCCACTCTCGGACCTCTCCCGAGTCGGTCACCGTGACGATGACGCTGAGCGCTATCCGGCACTCGCCCGGTGCGAGGCTGCCTGTCCCGGTGGAGACCTCCGGCGGCAGCATCGGCACCTTGCGGTCCGGTGTATACAGGGTGGCCATCCGCCGGTCGGCCTCCTGGTCCATCGCGCCGCCCGGCCGTATGAGCGCGCCGGCGTCGGCGATGTGGATGCCGAGTCGATAGGTCCCGTCATCCGTGGACTCCAACGACAGGGCATCGTCCCTGTCTTCGGTGCCGGCATCGTCTATCGTAAGCGAGGGAAGTCCGGTCAGGTCCTCCCGTCCGGGCTGCGACAGGGCGGCGTCGAGTTCGATGGCGGCCGCCTCTGCCACGACCGCCTCGGTGAACCCGTCCTCTATCCCGGCCCTCTCCAGCTCCAGCGGCTCGTCAGGCGAGAAGACCCCGACCGTCGTCAGAAGCTCGAACGCGGCCTGCTGCAGGTCGCCCGTCCCGGCCTCCAGGCCCTCCAGGAGGTCCCTGGCCGACGCCGCCCTGGTGTAGCTGTCTCCGTGGACCGCGTAGCCTCGGAGGTGCTGCAGGAGGTTCGTCTGGTGGCGGGACATGGGCTCGGGCAGCGTCGCTCGGGAGAGGGCGTCCATCAGCGACTCTGCGTCCCTCGCGTTCTCGGCCTCCCGCTGCCTGCGGGCCTTGACCTCTTCGACGTACTCGGCCGGTCTCGGCACGAAGGCGTTCCCCTCGCCGGCGAAGTACAGGGACTCCCGGTCCAGGTACAGCAGGAGGGCGACCCTCTGCGAGGTGGTCGGAGCAGGGCCCCAGCACAGCTCGGACATGTCGTCGAGGCCCAGGGGAGACGCGTCCTCGTGGACAACGTCCCATACCTCGGCCAGGTCGATCTCCGACGCCAGCTCCTCACATGTCTGACGGAAGGAATCGGCTTCGGGCTGCTCCGAGACGATAAGGCCCGTGGCCAGGACCACCCTGTCGGCCGGTATGTTCATCTCTCTACCGCGTCCCACGGCGATCCGAACGCGCGGACTGGGCCTGGTATCGGGCGGGGCCACGCAGCGTCCGACGGTGAGGCGGCCTCTGACGCGGGCTACTATCAGCTCTCCGGTCTGCATAGGTCGAGGACCCTTGAGGCGAGGTTCCGTTGACAGCCTAACATCGAGATTCTGTCCCGTCCGCCCTGAACGTGAATCTGGGCACACCCCTTCGGCGATGCTCAGGGCAGGCCGCGAGACCCCCGCGCCAGTACCTCCCGACACTGGTCCTTTGTTACCCCTGTTATGAAGGCTCCTATCGATTGACCGACGCTGTCATTCTGAGGAGCGGAGCGACGAAGAATCTTGTATCTTAGCGATGACCTGGCGCTAGGATCGCTCCCCACTCCAGATTCCTCGTCGCCCGGACGTGTTCCCCGTTTGTCAGCCCGACTGGGCTCCTCGGAATGACAACGGTCTATCGTCTCCGTAGGGGTCCCGACACGTCGGGACCCTCACTCGTCTGCAGGAGTTGACCGGCGATCGGTATCATCGTTCCGAGGAGTCCCCCGAACCACAGAGCCACATGGATGTGCGACATGGCCATGAGTGTGCGGGCGCACCCACGCGATTAGATGCTGGCCCCGGCCCTCGCCACACCCGGTGGCTGGTAGACTTCGGGCGTCCGGGGAGATGCCATGAGCCAGGGTCCGCCGTGCACGTAGCTGTTGCATACATTCTATCCGCGGTGCTGATGCTGATTACCGTCGTCACTCTCAGCGAAAGGATGATGGCCAGCTTCGCCGATGTTACCACGTCGTGGGATGCGCTCCAGCAACGCGCCGATGGCAGGGCAGACACGCGCATCGGCGGCCCTGTCGGCCTGTCGGTCAGCGCGACTTCGACGGTCGAGATCACTCTTGTCAACGAGGGAGACGCAGCTCTGGGATTGTTCGCCGACTGGGACGTGATCTTCGAGGTCCAGCAGTCACCCGGACTGGCGATCGCCTATCTGACCTATACGACCAGCACCAGTCCCAGCACCAACCAGTGGGCGGTGAAGGGGATCTACCTCAACGCGGCGTCGTCGACTCCAGAGACAGTGGACCCTGGGGTCTTCAACCCGGGGGAGGAGATGGTGGTCGTGGCGAACCCGTCGCCGTCGGTCCAGAGCGGCACACACGACAGGGCTAGCTTCGTCACGTCCAACGGGTCGACCGCCAAGGTCATCTTCAAGGTCGTGGAGTAGGGAGGCTCGGCAGCCTGGGCATCACGTCGTTGACCAGGGCTGTCATGGAGCTCACCCACTGGTCGTGGGGCTGCCACTCGTGGCCCATCGCCAGCAGGACCCCGAACCCGCCCACGTCCTGGTAGAGACGGTGAAGCTTTTCGGTGACGTCGTCGGGGCTGCCGACGATCCAGATGTTGTCGACAAGGTACTCGGGGGTCACGTCGGAGTCGGGCATGTCGGGGTCGACCTTGAAGAGATCGATCATCTTCAGCCTGGGCAGAAGCCTCAGGAAGTACTGCTCGAAGTCCCGCCTCAACACGCCGTCGAGCGCCTCCCTGCGGGCCTGTTCGGTGGTGTCGGCTATGTAGACCTCCCGGGCGATTCGCCACGCCGACCTGTCGGGAGTCCGGCCCGCACTCCGGGCCCCTTCCTCCACGGCCTCCCAGTGGCTATTGAGGACCCGCGCGGGGACGAAGTTGATACTCAAAGGAATCCAGCCTCGCTCTCCGGCGGTGAGCAGCGTCTCCGACCTGGAGGACACCCCCGCTACGCCGATGGGCGGATGAGGCTTCTGGTAGGGCTTGATGTGGAAGCGGAGGCCCACGTCTTCCACCGGCTCCGGGATGACGAACCGCCAGTACTTGTGCTCGTACAGGCCGGGCTTGGGGTCGTCCCATAGCTTCAGCACCAGGTCGATGGCGTCTCGGGTCATGCCGCGGTGCTCTCCGGTCTTTGGGTCGAAGCCAAACACCTCGAAGTCGCCCGGGAAGCCACCGGACCCCACACCCCAGTAAAAGCGGCCGTGGGCCATGTGGTCCAGCTGGGCGATCCGGTGGGCGATCATGAACGGGTTGTGGTTGGGCATGCAGGTGACGCCGGTGCCGAGCACGATGTTCTGAGTCAGGGCCAGGGCCTGTGCGATGAACAGGTCCGGGGCGGGGATATTCTCCCACTCGGTGGTAAAGTGCTCGCCGATCCAGGCCTCTTTATAGCCAAGCCGGTCCAGGGTGACGATCTGGTGCAGGTCGTCGTCCAGCGTCTGGGTGAAGTCGGAGCCGGGAGGATGCAGTGGCATGGTGAAGTATCCGACTTCCATGGGGGGCGCCTCCATCTGGTCTGGCTGCCGGCAGTGTATGACAGAGGGCAAGGCACATCAAGGGCGGCGCGTCAGCACTTGTACGCGGGCCCAGGCGTTGTTAATCTGCTGCCGTGATATGGAACGAGGTGGTCGTGTTGACACAAGAAAGACGTGCGGTGGAGATACTGAGGGAGCTGGGCGCTCGGCCGGCGGCGCCCTTTTTCGAGGAAGGGCCGGCTGAGTACATATTCGGTCTCCTCGCGGCCCTGGGGGTGAACCCCTGGCGCGACGCCTACGGGAACATCGTGGCGCGCTACCGGGACCTTCCCGCCGACGCCAACCAGCCGCCCGTCGCCTTCGTCGCCCACATGGACCACCCCGGCTTCGAGGTAGTGGAGGCCGGAGAGGGACGGGTGATAGCGAGGGCCCTGGGCGGCGTCCCGGTCGCGTCCCTCAAGAAGCCGACGCCCGTCCTGGTGCTCGCACCCGATGGAGACCGGATACCGGCTGAAACGGTGCCCTTGGCTTCGGATGCCTCCGGGCGCGAGGTGGAGTTACGGCTTGCCGACGGCGTCTCCCTTGACCCGCCCGTGCCGGTCGTGTTCGACTTGCCCGACTTCGTGCTGGACGGGGACACCCTGAGGATGCGGGCCCTGGACGACCTGGCAGGGTGTGCGGCGATCCTAGCGGCCACGGAGCGCCTAGTGGCGGAGGGCGCCTACGCGGATGTATTCGCCGTCTTCACGCGGGCGGAGGAGGTGGGGCTCTACGGCGCCCGGCTGATGGCCGAGGAGGGTACGCTGCCCGAGAGCACGCTGGTCGTCTCCGTCGAGTCGAGCGCCGTGATACCCGGAGTCGCCCAGGGCGCCGGCCCGGTGATCCGCACCGGCGATGCTACGTACACCTTCGACGCCGACGCCGAGCAGGCGCTGATAGTCGCCAGGGAGCGTATCAAGGAGCGCGACGCCGAGTACAGGTCCCAGCGCCAGCTGATGAGCGGGGGGACGTGCGAGGCGACCGCGTTCGCGGTCTTCGGGTACCGGGCGACAGGCATCGCCTTTCCGCTGGGCAACTACCACAATGCCACCACGCGAATCCCGGACCCGGACGGCGGGGTCGGCGCCGAGTACATAAGGCTCTCGGACTTCCTGGGCGGCGTGGAGCTTGTCTATGAGGCGGCAAAGAGCATCGCGGAGCGCGTCGAGAGTCCCACGCGCCGCCGAATGCGTCAGGTGCCCGACGAGGTGCGGGAGCGGCTCATGGGCCGGGCATGAGTTGACTACTACGGCTCGCTGGTGTCCCAGCCTTCGACGACCCAGTAGCCGACCCTGGGGACCTCCACCGCAGTGGCCAGGCCCTGCGCCCGCTTGAGCCGCTGGATGTTGTACAGGTGGGTGGTCTCCTCGAAGTAGATGTGCCTCATGGTGGCTTCCAGGGTCATGACCTCTTTGGCTGGATCGTCGGTGACGGTGAACCCGGTGGGATGAGCCTTTATCATGAGCTCCCACTGAGGGCTCTGGCCCATCACGTAGGTGTGGGTCCGGAGGAAGCCGACGGACCGCTCCGCCAGCACCCGCTGGACCAGGTCTATGCCCCCCTTCAGCTGCTGTAGCACCGCCGGCAGCTCCCAGTAACGGCCCTCGTCCATGCGGCGGTTGTAGTCCGAGACCGCCAGGCCCTTGACGTCCTCGACGCCGTGGTCTCCCTCGGGGAACAGCGTGTCGCCCCAGCGTATGATGAGCCACCGGTATATGAGCGACGCCATGTGGCTCAGCTGCCGCCGGATGCTCCACGCGGCCCACTCCCACCGGTCGGACTCGAAGTCCAACTCCGGGTCCGAGAGGCCGTCTACTTCAGTGGCGATGAGATCGTAGAGCGTCGCATACTCGGGGAAAAGGGCGCTGCCGGGCGATGTTCCGGTTACGGGCTGGGTCATGGGTGTCCTCCCCCTGGGAGGGCAGGTTTGAAACCTGCCCCTACGGGTCTCGTGGCGTGGCGACGGATGATTCGATTAGGGGCGTCCCGACACGTCAGGATGCGCCCGCGTCCGCATGAATATCCAGCCCTGTCACCTCACCGAAACCGGGCGGACACGTAGGTCCGCCCCTACGGACCTCATTTTCGCGCTGCCGGGCGATGTTTCGGTAACGGGCTGGGTCACGGGTGTCCTCCCCCTGGGAGGGCAGGTTTGAAACCTGCCCCTACGGGTCTCGTTTTCGATTAAGAGGCGCGGTCCAGGGCGGTCCTGAGCTGAGGGACCGAGATGTTGCCGCCGCTCATGACCAGCGCGACCTTCTTGCCGCGGAGCCTCTCCTTGATCTTCAGGGCTCCCGCCAGAGACGACGCCCCGGCATGCTCGGTCAGGTTGTGGGTCTTCTCCAGGTTCAGCACGATGGCCTGCTCCATCTCCTCGTCGGTCGCCAGGACAAAGTCGTCCAGCATGTCCCTCAGGATGGCCGCCGGCAGCTCGTAGCTGGTGCGTGTGGCCAGCCCCTCGGCCACCGACTCCATGGGCGCCTCGACGATGCGGCCCTCCTTCCAGGACAGGTAGACCGCCGGGGCCTGGGCCGACTGCACGCCGATGACCTGGATGTCCGGGTTGATGCCCTTGGCCGCGATGCAGGCCCCGCAGGCGCCGCTGCCCCCGCCGACGGGGACGATGATGACCTCCACGTCCGGCAGGTCTTCGATGATCTCCAGCGTGTAGGTGCCTACCCCTGAGACGAGCGCCGGCTCGTTGGCCGAGTGTATGAACCGGTAGCCCTCCTCTCGCCCCAGCTGTTCGGCGTACTCGAGGGCGTCGTCGAAGACCTTCCCGTGGAAGACCACGTTGGCCCCAAGGCGCTGCATCGACTCGACCTTGCCGGGGTTGGCGCCCTCGGGCACCGCTATTACGGCCTTGACCCCGAAGACCCCGGCGGCGTAAGCGATGGACTGGCCGTGGTTCCCGGTGGAGGCCGCGCTAACACCTCGCCGCTTCTCGTCATCGGAGAGCTGGGAGACCAGGTTGACTCCGCCCCGCATCTTGAAGGAGCCGAGGCGCTGGTGGTTCTCGTGCTTCACGTAGACCTCGGCGTCCAGCAGCGCGTCCAGCGACAGGTAGCGGTGTAGCGGCGTCCTGGTGACGTAAGGTGCGATCCGGCGGCTCGCCGCGATGATGTCCTGCAGGGTTGGTCGCTCGTACAACGTGTGTCTCCTCTGCGCTCGTAGGCGCTGGACTAGGATACTCGCTCCGCTGGAGATGGGAAAGTGGAGAGGGCCGGAGAGGAAACCCCGGACTTGAGTCCGGAGGGCTATCGGCTCCGGGCACTGAAGTGCCCGGTTTCGGGCCCGTCCTACGGCGGGCCATCGTACCGCAGCGCCGTCTGGGGACAGCCGGCTACGTCTAGCCGATATTGGCGCCGAGCCGACGACAGGAGTCTTGGCCTTTTCAGGTCCGTCCTGCTACTATGCGGGGAGGCGAGGCCCGAGACCGGCGCGCCCGTCTCCTATCTGGTACGTGGCCGATTCGTCAGAGGTCTCGCACCATCTCGCCACCGGCGACTAGAGGCAGCGATGGACGTTTCGGAGTCTAGGCTCGAGGGCGGCCGTCTCGTCGCTGGGACCGCGAGCAGGGGCGCCATCCGTATCCTGCCTCAGGACGTCTCGTCCAAGATCGCTGCGGGGGAGGTCGTCGAGCGTCCGGCCTCGGTCGTCAAGGAGCTTGTAGAGAACGCGCTCGACGCCGGCGCCAGCGAGATTTCCATAGAGATCGTGGGCGGAGGTGCCGAGCATATCCTCGTGGCCGACAACGGCAGTGGCATCGCCGGCGACGAGGTCGAGCTCGCCTTCCAGAGGTTCGCCACCAGCAAGGTCGCCGATTCCAGCGACCTGGAGGCCATCTCCACGCTGGGCTTCCGCGGCGAGGCCCTGCCCAGCATCGCCGCGGTGGCCTCCGTCTCGCTGATCACGAGGGCCGCGGACGAGGAGTTCGGGACTCGCGTCGAGGTGGTGGAGGGGAGTACGCCGAAGCGAGAGCCCCACGGGGCTCCCCACGGCACGACCGTTTCCGTGAGGCACCTGTTCAGGAACCTCCCGGCGCGCCGCAAATTTCTGCGCACGGTGGCCACCGAGACCACCCGGGTCCAGACTCTGGTGACGCGCTACGCGCTGGCCTATCCGGAGGTGAGGTTCCGCCTGTCGGCGGACGGCTCCCAGTTTGTATCCACTACAGGATCAGGTGATCTCCGGGAGGCCATCGCCTCGGTCTACGGGCTGGATGTCGGGCAGGCGATGCTGGAGGTCTCCCCGGACCCTGAGGACGGCGACGCTCCTCTCGTGAGGGTCACCGGGATGACGGGTCCGCCGTCCCTGGACCGGGCCAACAGGGGGCGTATCAGCCTGTTCGTCAACCGCCGCTGGGTCCAGAGCCGATCGCTGGGCTACGCCCTGGAGCAGGCCTATCACGGTTTCCTGATGGAGCGCCGCTTTCCTGTGGCCGTGGTCAACGTGGCCCTGCCCCACGAGGACGTCGACGTCAACGTGCACCCGGCCAAGACTGAGGTCCGGTTTCGTCGGGAGGGCCAGGTCTTCGGGGCCCTCCAGCAGGCGGTGCGCCGGGCGGTGATCGCCCATTCGCCCGTCCCTGAAATCGGCCGCGTTGATGCGGCGCGGGCCCGCCACGGCGGGGAGTCCCGGGCGCGGGCCTTCTGGCCGGTCGAGCCCTTTGCGGCCGCGGGACCGGGCGATATAGGCCGGACCCCAGGCCCCAGCCCCGCGCAAGCGCCGCCCTTGCTACCCCAAAAAACGCTGCCTGCCCTCAGGGTGCTTGGACAGGTGCAGGCGACATACGTGGCGGCCGAGGGCCCCGACGGGATGTACCTCATCGACCAGCACGCCGCTCACGAGCGCGTGGTCTTCGAGAGGGTCAGGGCCGGCATATCGTCATCCGCGCCCGAGGTACAGAGCCTGCTGGAGCCCGCAACGGTCGAGCTGGACGCGGAACAGGCCGAGCTTCTCGTCACTCACCAGGAGCTTTTCTCCAGGATGGGGTTCGAGGTCGAGCCCTTCGGGGGCCGGGCGTACCTGCTGCGAGGCGTGCCGGGCCTCCTGGCGGATCGGGACCCGGCGCGGGCCCTGACCGAGGTGCTGGACTCCATGGCCGAGGGTGGTGGCTTCGA
>JADFHV010000021.1 GCA_022566975.1 Chloroflexota bacterium | reverse complement strand
CCCGGCTCGAAGGCGCACGCCCGCTCCTTGGCCAGGAACGCCCCGATGGGCACGCCGCCGCCCAGCGCCTTGGCCAGCGTCATGATGTCCGGCTCCACGTCGAACGCCTCGTACCCCCACATGGTGCCCAGGCGTCCAAGACCGGTCTGCACCTCGTCTAATATCAGTAGAAGGTCGTTCTCGTCGCACCACTCCCGCACCTGCCGAAAGTAGCCCGGCGACGGGATGTTCACGCCGCCCTCGCCCTGGACGGGCTCCAGCATGACCGCCGCGGTCCTGTCGGTGGTGGCCCCCTTGATGGCCTCGACGTCGTCGTAGTCGACGTGGGTGCACCCTACCGGGATGGGCTGAAAGATCTCCTGGTAGTGTGGCTGTCCGGTGGCCGCGACGTTCATCATCGTCCGGCCGTGGAAGGAGTTGAACGCGGTGATTATCTCGTAGGCGCCGTTGCGGTGGAGCTTGCCGTACTTGCGGGCCAGCTTGATGGCCCCCTCGTTGGCCTCGGCGCCGCTGTTGCATATGAAAATTCTATCGAGGGCGCTGTTGTCGATGAGAATCTGCGCCAGCTGTAGCTGGGGCACCGAGTAGAACTGGTTCGAGGTCTGGAGAAGGGTCCGGGCCTGCTCGGCTATGGCATCGGCGACGACCGGATTGGAGTGACCGACGTTGTTGACCGCCCAGCCCGCGGTGAAGTCCAGGTACTCCTTGCCGTTGTCGTCCCAGACCTTGGTCCCCTCACCCCGGACTATTACCACCGGCTGCCGGCGGACTACGAACATATAGTACCGGCTTTCGATCTCCTTCCAGTCGGTCGTCACCTATTTACCTCCCGCTTCCTCTTTCTCCCTGAGGCGCTCCAGGGCCTCCTCAAGGCTGGTAAGGACTTCCCTGAGCTCCTCCACCGCGTCGTTCAGCGCGTCAATCTCGGTCTGCGTCGGCTCTCCGCCAGCCGGCACTCCGGCAGCCGGCGCCTCAACCCCGGCCCGTGCAGGCCCAGTGGCTGTCAGCGCCACCAGGGCCTCCGCCAGCGAGTCCTCCATCACCACTCTCTCGCCCGTCGCCAGGATCACCCGTTTGAGCTCCGGAAACTCGATCCCTTCCGCCTGGATGTATATGGGCTCGGCGTAGATGATGCTGTTGCCCACCGGAATCACCAACAGGTTGCCCCGAATGCACGTGGAGCCCTCGGTGCAGCGCAGGGTGAACCAGGCGGAGATGTCCTGGTCGTTGTCGATCTTGGCCTCCACCTGCTCGGTCCCGTCCACCGGGCGGTCCTTGGGGAAGTTGAAGGCCACCAGCTTGCCATAGTTCTCGCCGTCGCTTCGAGCCGCCAGCCAGCCGATCAGGTTCTGACGCTGGCTCGGAGTGTAGGGGATTAGCTGCACGAACTCCGCAGTCTCCTCGCCCGGAAGCTTCATGATGACGTAGTAGGGCTCGACAACCCGCAGCTCGGCGCTCTGGCCGAACTTCTCGTTGGAGAAGGACCACAGGTCTTCGTCGTTGTAGAAGTTCTCGGACTCTCGCATGTGATACCGGGTGTATTTGTCGGCCTGGAAGGTAAACAGGTCCTGTGGGTAGCGTACGTGCGCTCGCAGTCCCGGTGGCATCGACTCTTTGGAAGAGAACAGCTTGGGGAAGATCTTCCGGTAGGTCAAGATCAGCGGATCGGACTCATCCCACACGTAGAAACGCATCGTACCGTCAAAGGCGTCGACGGTCACCTTTACACTGTTGCGAATATAGTTGAAGGAGCCCTCCAACAGGTCGACGTTCATTGCCGAATAAGGGTAGCGGTCGGAGGTCGTATAGGCGTCCTGGACCCAGAAGAGGCGTCCCTCCGCCGCCACGATGTACGGGTCCTTGTCCAGGCGGAGGAACGGAGCGACGGTGGATATGCGCTCCTGGACGCTCCTGCGGTACTGGACCCGGCTGGCGCCTGTGATCTCATCGCTGATCACGATATTGACGTCGCCGAACTCCCAGGCGTAGGCCAGCCGCTTGATAAACGAGCTCAGGCGGACGCCGCCGTCGCCAAAATAGTTGGTGCGGACCAGGTCGCCTTCCTCCGTCTGAAAGTCCAGCTCGTCGGTCTTGGTATTGACGATGACGTAGTCCGCGGTGTTTTCCCCGTAGTAGATACGAGGATTCGCCACCACCAGGTCGGGACTGTCCGGCAACGACTCCAGACCGATCGGTATGACTCCATTCGAGGGGATGTCCTTCGCGAAAAACTCAGGCCTCCCCTCAGACGTAAATTCCGTGACAGGGCTCATAGCCAGACCGATGCCGTGCGTATAGACCAGTCTCCTGTTTACCCAGGTCTGCGCCTCGTCCGACAGCTTTTCGGGGGCGACCTCTCGGGCCGATAATAGGACCTGACGGTATTCTCCGTTGATCGTATACCGGTCCACGTCGGCTTCCCCGAAATCGTAGTACGGCCGGATTAGCTGTAGCTGCCTGTAGACGGAGGAGAGCGGGCGCGGGTCCCAGAGCCGGATGTTGTTTATCGTCTCAGGGTTGGCGCTGATGAGCTCCGCGGTTACCCCGGACGGGTCCACCGGGAAGAACACCTCCTCCACCTGGCCCAGCCCAAATCCCCTGCGGGTGAACTCTATGTTGCGAAGGATGTAGGGCGCCTCCTTGGCAAACTCGTTGGGCCCCACCGTGAACCGCTGCATCAATGCGGGCCACGCCGCGCCCAGCCCTAGCGCCATCACGATCCACAGCGCCGCGGCTCCCACCAGAAGGCGCAGGCCGCGCGTGTAGGCGTTGACCAGCATCAAGATGCCGCTGGCCGCGGCGATGATGGTGAGTATTACCAGGGCCGGCTTCCTCGCGTTGAGGTCCGCGTATGTGGCCCCGAAGACCACCCCGTTCTCTGAGAGCAGTAGGTCCCACCTGTCCAGCCAGTGGCCCCAGGCGAAGATGAACAGGATGACCGCCCCAATGATGGACGCCTGGACCTTCAACCCCGGCGTCACCTCGAAACGGAGGCCGCGCACGCTGAAGTTGACAAAGTTCAGCGCCAGCGATGCCAGCATCATTATGATGAACGCGCCGAGGAACCATCCCTGCAAAAACTGGTAGACGGGCAGCTTGAACACGTAAAAGGAGATGTCTCTCTCGAAGACGGGATCGGTCTCGCCGAACGGCACCGAGTTGGCGAATCTTAGGAATATCTCCCAATGGGACGCCATTATGGCGCCGAAGACCGCGCTCAGGATGACCACCACAACTAAGCTTCCCCAGAAGACAAGCCTCCTCAGGAAGACCACGGCCTCGGGCGACACCGGGACGACAGGAGGTCCTTCCGACTGCCGGTTGGCGAAGTAGAGGGAGACGACGAGGCCTACCGCGACCACCGCGGCTCCTAGGATGAACAGCACGACACGCGTTACCAGCACCTTGACGTAGACGCTGCGCAGATCCAGGGAGCCGAACCACAGCAAGTCCGTATAGATACCCTTCAGAAACGAAAGGAGCGCAAAGAGAAGGATCAGCCCAATGACGACGGCACCCCACTTCACCAGCGTCCCGGTATAAGGGGGCACCTGGGGCAGGTCGAACTCCTGGGGCAGGTCAGGCTCTTGCTGGGAGTTACCGGCCATGCGACATCCTAGCCAACGCGAGTCCCCATCGTCTTACCGGATAGGCTATCCAGCAGCGCGTGGGATTTTCTTCCATCCAGAATCTGTGCGACACTCTTCTGTTCCAGGGCCGTCAGACACGCCTCTAGCTTCGGTACCATGCCGCCGGCCACGACGTTGGAGCGCATCAGGCCCCTGGCCTGCCTGGCGGTCAGCCTGGGTATCAGACGCCGAGACGAGTCCAGCACGCCCTCGACGTCTGTGAGGAACACGATACGGTCGGCGCCGAGAGCCGCCGCGATCTCGCCAGCCGCGGTGTCGGCGTTGACGTTGAGCAGTGTGGCCCCCTTTGCAGACGACTCCGAGAGGTTGACTGAGACGGGCGCTATCACAGGAATGTACTGCGCCTTCAAAAGCGCATCTATGGGCTCGCGGTTCACCCCGACGACCCGGCCGACGAGCCCAAGCTCCGGCTCCTGGATCTCGGCCTGAAGCATCCCCCCATCGACGCCACTGATACCCATCGCTTTACCGCCCAGGGATGAGATCGAGACCACGAGACCTTTGTTGATTAGACCGGTAAGCACGGCCACCACGATATCCAGGCTCTGCGGGTCGGTCACGCGGAGACCCCGCACGAACCGGGGCCTTATTCCCTGTTTGACCATCCAGTCGGTGATCACCTTACCGCCTCCATGGACGACCACGGGGTTGATACCTTGGCGCTGCAGCGTGACAAGGTCCTCCAGCGTGGTGTCATGGTCACCAAGCGTGCTTCCTCCGATCTTGACTACGATCGTCCCATGGGCAGAGCTCTCCTCAATCAACTTCCTTTGGCTACGCGGCCCCAGCGGCGCGTCCGAGGGTCTGTTCGGGGTGCCGAAAAAGGGGGCACCGTCCTGGTCCGCCTGAGGTTCCATCGATTCTCGGTCGGCTGAACCGGACCCTACGTGCTGTAGGCGGAGTTGAAGGTCACGTACTCTTCCGTAAGATCGCAACCCCAGGCGGTGGCACTACCCTCTCCCAAGTTGAGGCTGATTCGGAACCCTACCTCGGGTACGTTCATAGCGCTGACCACGGCGTCCCTGAAGTAGGGAATCGCGATCCCACCGTGCACGATATGGATGTCGCTTACGAAGATATCTATCTTGGACTCGTCCACCTCGACCCCGCTCTTGCCCAAGGCCATCATGATACGCCCCCAGTTGGGGTCCAGGCCGTGCACCATAGCCTTCACCAGGGAAGAGGAGGCGATTTCCCTCGCGGCGACCCGGGCGTCAGCCTCGGTCCTGGCGCCGTCGACCACGACCTCGACCAGGTGCTGCGCTCCCTCCCCGTCCCTCGTCAGCTCCTTGGCAAGACCGGTGCATACGTAGGTGAGCGCGTCTTGAAAGGCGTCCCCTGAGTCCGAGCCGACTTCGACGGTCGGTCCGCCCGCCGCTCCGTTGGCGAACAGCAGCACGGTGTCGTTGGTGCTCTGGTCGCCGTCCACGTCGATCATGTTAAAGGAGACACCAACGGCCTGCCTCAGCGCCGTCGCGAGGAAGCCCGGCTCCACAGCGGCGTCGGTGGTGATGAAAGCCAGCATGGTGGCCATGTTGGGATGGACCATGCCGACTCCCTTGGCGGTGCCGCCGATCGTTATCCTCCGGCCGTCCATCTCCAACGACACGGCCATGTCCTTCGGGCGCGTATCGGTGGTCATGATGGCTCTCGCGAACATATGGCCGCCGTCGGCCGTGACGTTGACGTTCCCGACGTTCTGACGCAGAAGGGCCATCGGCAGCTCCACGCCAATCATCCCCGTGCTGCAGACCAGCATCTCCTCGGGCCCGATGCCGACGTGGTTGGCGGCAAGAAATGCCAGCTCCTTGGCGTCCGCCAAGCCCTGCGAGCCTACGCAACAGTTGGCGCACCCGCTGTTGGCGACCACTCCCTTGGCGACGCTTTTTGACGCGCGCTGCCGGCTCAGTGTGACCGAGGGAGACTCGATACGATTGGTCGTGAACGTCGCCGCCAGCGCCGCCGGCTCCTGCGACACCAGAATGCCCAGGTCCAGTGCGTCCTCCTCCAGGGTCTTGAGCCCGGCGTAGGTAGCCCCGGCAAGATATCCTCTTGGAGATGTCACGCTTCCGTCGTGAACAAGCTCAAGCATGGAGGCCATGGTGTCTTTTCCCGGACGCAGTTATCGATCAGCGGCCTAGACGTGGTCGTGGCCGCGCCGCAGCCACGGCAGTATACCATAAGGGGCTGCGCGCGAAAAGAGACGGGTGGGCGGGCAGGCCGCGGTCCCTCCCCGGAACGTATGATAGGATTTGACATTAAAGACGCCCGCCGGCGCCGCCGCTCGATGAGGCTCCATGATTACGACTATGCCCAGCCCGGCGCCTGCTTAGTGAGCATCTCCAATCGCCGGCACGAGCAAGAGGGCCGGATGGAGCTGACCGGACCCGGCCGCGTCATCGAAATTGAGTGGCTGAGCAATGCATCAATCCGCCCCAACGTTAAGCCAGACGCGCAAGTAGGCGCGGCGGACCGCGCCCCTATCCCACAAGCGACGACGAAGAGAGGAGACATGACCCATGGCAGACGTGACGCTGGCGGAGGCCGTCCGGACCTGCGACGCAGCCATCGCCCAAGCCCAGGAGTTGGGTATCAGGATAGCCGTCTCGGTGGTGGACTCTGGGACGAACCTGGTTGCCGCCCACAAGATGGACGGCTCGCTAATACTTGCCATTGAGGGCAGCCGGGGCAAGGCGGTGGCGTCGGTCATCTTCGGCCAGCCCAGCGGCGAGCTCGAGGTTCGCGCGGACAGGCCGGTCATGAGGGCCCTATCCATACAGATGAGTGGCCGATTCATCATGGGCCAGGGGGCGGTCCCCATCCTCAGAGACGGCGAAGTCATTGGGGCCTGCGGGGTTGGTGGCGGCACCTCCAAAGAGGACGAGCAGTGTGCCCGCGCCGGGATTGAGGCCATCTGACGGCCGGCCGCCACCCACGCGGCCAAAGGCGGGCGCAGGCGACGACACTCGGGACGACCGTGCTACAATGGCCCGCGTTACGATATAGCGACGGAGGCATCTACACCGATGGGATCCAACATCGTCCTGTCTAACATCGAGTACAAGGTCGTGGGCAAGCGCCCGATCCGCCACGACGGTTACGACAAGGTGACCGGCAGGGCCCAGTATGGGGCCGACGTGAACCTGCCAGGGCTCTTCTACGGCCAGATACTCAGAAGCCCCCACGCCCACGCGAGAATCGTCTCCATCGACACCAGCAAGGCCGAGGCGCACCCGGAAGTCAGGGCGGTGGTGACCTCCGCGGATTTACCTCCGGCTCCAGACGAGCCCGCCGTCCTCGGCTCCGGTCCCCCGGTTAACCTCCATCAGGTCAGCAGCAACATCCTGGCCAGAGGCAAGGTACTCTACAAGGGGCACGCCGTCGCGGCGCTCGCGGCCAGTAGCGCCCATGCGGCAGAGGAAGCCCTCTCTCTGATCGACGTCCAGTACGAGGTCCTCCCCTCCGTAACTAACGTTGAGGACGCCATGAAGGCGGACGCGCCACTCCTACACGACCGCTTCGATGGCAACGTGGCCGCCCACAGCCAGCTCGCCCTTGGCGACGTCGAGAAGGGCTTCGCCGAGGCCGACGTAGTTATCGAGCGCGAGTACAGGACCAAGACGGTACACCAGGGCTACATCGAGCCCCAGTCGGCGACCGCATGGTGGCTCCCCAACGACAAGTTGACCATCTGGTCCAGCTCACAGGGCCACTTCCCAGCCAGGGAGCGGACCGCGGGTGTCCTCGGCATCCCGCCCTTCCGCATCAAGGTAGTGCCCATGGAGATTGGAGGAGGATTCGGTGGGAAGACCACCGTCTACCTCGAGCCGGTGGCCGCGATCCTTTCGCGAAAGAGCGGACACCCGGTGAAGATCACGATGACCAGGGCCGATGTGCTCGAGGCCACGGGCCCGACCGCCGGCACCTACATGAAGGTGAAAATGGGCGCCACTAGGGAGGGGAAGCTGATCGCCGCCGAGGCCAGGCTGATGTTCGAAGCGGGCGCCTTCCCCGGCTCTCCCGTCGCCGCGGCAGCCCAGTGCATGTTCTCACCATATGACATTGAGAACGTCTTGATCGATGCCTACGACGTCGTCGACAACAAGCCCAAGACTACCGCATATCGCGCGCCGGGGGCGCCACTCGGCGCCCTCGCCGTCGAGACTATCGTCGACGAGATCTGTGAGAGGCTCTCTATAGACCTGCTGGACTTCCGCATCCTCAACGGGGCCAAAGAGGGCACCAGGCGCGCTACCGGGTTGATCAATCCGCCCATCGGCTGCATCGAGACGGCCGAGGCCGTCAAAGCCCACGAGCACTACTCGGCGCCGCTGGAAGGTCCCAATCGGGGCCGAGGCGTCGCCTCCGGCTTCTGGATCAACGGCACGGGCCCCGCCTGCGCCACCGCCAACGTCAACTTCGACGGCACGGTGAACCTGATCATCGGCCAGATGGACATAGGCGGCACGCGCCCCGTTGCCGCCCAGCAGTTCGCCGAGGTCCTGGGCATACCCGTCGAGGATGTCAACCCCCAGGTAGGCGATACGGAGTCCATAGGGTTCACCTCGATGACCGGGGGGAGCGGCGCGGCCTTCAAGACCGGCTGGGCCAGCTTCGAGGCTGCCCAGGACGTCAAGCAGCAGATGATCGAGAGGGCGGCGCTACTCTGGGACAGGGCTGCCGACGAGATCGAGCTCATCGACGGCGTCTTCCAGCATACGTCCGATCCCGAGCTGAAGATCGGCTTCAAAGAGCTGGCCACCAACCTTCCGGATACGGGCGGCCCGGTGGTCGGCAAGGCCAACATAGACCCCCCCGGCGCCGGCAGCGCCTTTGCAACACACATTGTGGACGTGGAGGTGGACCCGGAGACGGGCAAGGTCACCATCCTGCGGTACACCGCCGCCCAGGACGCGGGTAAAGCGGTCCATCCCAGCTATGTCGAGGGACAGATCCAGGGTGGGGTGGTCCAGGGTATCGGCTGGGCGCTCAACGAAGAGTACTGCATGAGCGATGACGGGCGGATGCTCAACCCCAGTCTCCTGGACTACCGGATGCCCACGTCTCTCGACCTACCCATGATCGACACCATCATCGTCGAGGTCGCCAATCCGTCGCATCCATACGGCGTCCGCGGCGTGGGCGAGATCCCTATTGTTCCGCCGTTGGCGGCGATCGCCAACGCCATTTACGACGCCGTCGGGATTCGAATGACGGACCTGCCCATGAACCCGGCCTCGATTGTCAAGGCGCTGGCGGAAAAGGACGGCAAGTAACAGTCGCCGGCAGGGAGCGCACTCCCGGACGGGAGGAGACCATGCCCCAGCCGTTCACCGCCGGCTACATGCAGCTGCCCGAGGACGGGCGCTCTTCCGTCCGCCTCCAGGCCCAGGACCTGTCGTAGTCGCCTGATGCCGGGGAGGGCGCATAAGGTTCTCGGAAAATGGGAGAGGGCCTCGGAAAGGCTACCTGAACCAGTCGTAGTTCAGGCGCAGAGACCGGTCCTCCAGGGGCAGGCCCACGCGCTCACCACCGCGAGCCGACGACAGCTTGAGCGCGATCTCCACCTCCAGGGCCGTCGCGACCCTCCGGCCGGAGTTCTTGGGCTCATCTAGCCTGCCCTCCAGACAGTCCACGACGTCGGCCACCGCCCAGACGGCGCTGAAAGGCGGCACAGGCAGTTGGTCTCCCGACGGGCACTGAGGCCCCGGCCAGGGCATCTCCACCGTCCGGTCCTCAGGCAGCCCATCGATATGGCGCCACAGCCTCCAGGCGCTATAGGTGTCGAAGACGATCTCTCCCCTGGAGCCGGCCACGCGGACGCCGGGCGCGCCGTGCCTGAAGTGGACCATCAGGCCATCCTCGGTCACCATGATCCCCTCGCCCACAAACTCGTCGCTCCCCGTTTGGCGCCGCGGTCGGTCGCCGAACCCCGACACCCACGAGGGCGGACTGTCCACGAAGTAGGACCACATCTGGCTCTGAGCATGGGGCCCGGTGGTCTCCATTGACACCACATCGCCGATGGCCCCGTCTCCGATCCGGCCCTTGGCCGTCGCGAAGGACGGATGGGTACTCGTCGTCAGCCCGCCGTTCAGGACCACCCCGGCCTCGGCGCAGGTCCGGACCATACGGTCGGCGTCCGCCAGGGTGTGGGAGATGGGCTTCTCGGCCATAACGGCTTTGACGCCGTTCTCCACGGCGAGGCAGGTCAGGTCGGCCCTGCCGGTGACGTTGGTGCAGATGGCAACGATGTCGAGACTCTGCTCGCGGAGCATGGCCTCGGCGTCGGTGTACGTCGCCTCCGCGCCGTAGCGCTGCCGAAAGGCCTCCAGTCGTCTGGGGTTCCGTTCCGCGGCGGCCACCAGCTCGATCTCCGGCCTATCCCACAGCGCATCGGCGTAGGTGCTGGGGAGACCCTCGCCGCCGGGACGCTCGTGCAGATGCAGCCTGCGTTCCGGGTCAAGGGGCGGATTGGGCCGGTCCGGATCGTCCAGATCGTAGCGGGGTTGTGATATAGCCGGTCGAGGCCGTTCGCCGATATCGTTCAGGAAGCCGACCCATCCAAGGCCGATAATGCCGGCGCCATACGTGGCCATTCTGACTCTCGACGTCGTCTCAGCGTGGTCCACCGAAGCTGGCCGCCGACTAGCGGCTGGACCCGACATCCTCCAGGCTCGGAAGTCGCTCCGAATCCCTCAGGCGGTCGAGAGCCTGGCGCTCGAGCTGACGCACCCGTTCTCTGGTCACGCCAAGCTCTACACCCACCTCTTCCAGCGTGCGGGGCCGATCATCGAAGAAGCCAAACCGTAGGGCCAGCAGCAGACGCAGACGTGGCGGAAGGTCTTCAAGTGCCTGGATGACATCCTCCCTGGTAAGGATGCGCATCGCGGCCTCATCGGGAGCCCACTCCGATGTGTCACGGATCATATCCTCAAGGGTGGAGTCGTCGTCCCCCACCGGCGTCTCCAACGACACAGTATGCTGCCTCTGGCGGATCAACGCCTCAACCTGCTCCTCCGCCCATTCCAGCTCCTCGGCTAGCTCCAGCGCCGTGGGTTCCTTGTCCAGTTTCTGGATCAGCTTGCGCTCGGCGGCACCGAGCTGCTGCAGGCGCTCGACTATGTGGACTGGAAGTCTGATGGTCCGGCCCTGGTCCGCGAGTGCCCTGCTGACGGCCTGACGGATCCACCACGTCGCATAGGTGCTGAACTTGTAGCCGCGGTGGGGGTCGAACTTCTCTACCGCGCGCATGAGCCCGAGGTTGCCCTCCTGAATCAGGTCCAGGAGTGGCAGCCCTCGGCCGAGATACCGCCTGGCGACACTGACCACCAGACGAAGGTTGGAGTTGGTCAGCTTTTCGGACGCCCTCTCGCCCTCGCGCTCGACGTCCTGCCACCACTCCGCCAGGGCCGACTCGTAGGTGGCCAATTTCGAAACGAACTTGACCGGCCTGCGCACGCGCGCCTTGGACGACCACAGGACCACCTCGTCCACCACCCCGCGGGGCAGAAGGCGGGAGAGCCTGGCAACGGTGGAGACCTCTTTCAGCACGGCGTTCTCGGCCACCTCCAGCACCTCGGCCAGGGAGTCTCTGATCTCCGTGTCCAGAGGGCGCTCCAGGCCGTCCCGTACCCCGGGGAGAGCAATGAGGCCCATCGTCGTGGCCCCGTCTCCATCCTCTCCAAAGGCCGATGCCAGTAAGCCTAGCATCTGATTGCGAGACTCAAGCTCGCTGTAGACCGACTCAGCCAGCTCCGCCGTCGTCGGGACACGCGCGTGCTCGTCCCAAAACCGGCGACGCAGCTCCTTGAGCTCCAGCCACGCCTCGACGGCGAGCGCCAGCTCAACCTCCTCGGGCTGGGTCAACAGCGGGTGTTGACCTATGGCACGCAGGTACTCCCGGACGGTATCCGGCGTTTCCCCGACGACCTCACCATCTGTCGGGCTACCGACCGACAGAGGCGTCGACGGGTTTTTCCTCCGTTTTGTCGAAGAGCGGCCCAGACCGGGGCGCAAGTCCGGCGACTGGCCATCCGCACTCATCATCGCAATCGTCCTTCGGGGTCTAGGTCTGACGAGGATGTCTCCGCGCCAACCCTCCACTCTAAGCTATTTACCCGTTTCTACTCTTTTAGATGCACTGAACCTCAAATAGGCCTCCGGGCCAGAACAGAAAGGCCCCCTTAACCTGGGGGCCTCTCCTGAACAACGGCTTGGTAGCGGGGGCAGGACTCGAACCTGCGACCTTTGGGTTATGAGCCCAACGAGCTGCCGCTGCTCCACCCCGCGTCGACCTAGAACGGGACGCGAGCCCAATCCCGACAAGTCGGGACTGCTCCACCCCGCGGTGTGTGCGAGTCATCAGCCTTCGGTCATCAGTCCTAAAACTAGAAACTGTAGACCTACCACTGATAACTCTTACCTGAATCCTCTTGAGTAAACGAGCCCTAATGTGGGTCAAGTCCTCGGTCTATTAGTACCGCTCAGCTGAATCCCTCACGGGACTTACACCTGCGGCCTATCAACCATGTAGTCTCCATGGGACCTTACTCCCCCGACGAATCGGGTTTTGGGAGATCTAATCTTGGGGTTGGCTTCGTGCTTAGATGCTTTCAGCGCTTATCGCATCCGGACATAGCTACCCGGCGATGCCCCTGGCAGGACAACCGGTACACCAGAGGTCCGTCCTTCCCGGTCCTCTCGTACTAGGGAAAGCTCCCCTCAAATCTCCTGCGCCCACGACGGATAGAGACCGAACTGTCTCACGACGTTCTGAACCCAGCTCGCGTGCCGCTTTTACCGGCGAACAGACGGACCCTTGGGACCTTCTTCAGCCCCAGGATGCGACGAGCCGACATCGAGGTGCCAAACCTCGCCGTCGATATGAACTCTTGGGCGGGATTAGCCTGTTATCCCCGGGGTAGCTTTTATCCGATAAGCCACGGCCCTTCCACACGGAACCGTAGGATCACTTTGCCCGACTTTCGTCTCTGCTCGACTTGTAGGTCTCACAGTCAAGCTCCCTTATGCCAATGCACTCTAAAGGTGATTTCCATCCACCCTGAGGGAACCTTTGGACGCCTCCGTTACTCTTTAGGAGGCGACCGCCCCAGTCAAACTGCCCACCAGGCAGGGTCTCCGCCTATGGCGGATTAGGGCCGAGACAATAGAAGAGCGGTATTTCAAGGTTGACTCCACCCTGACTGGCGTCAGGGTTTCACAGTCTCCCGCCTATCCTACACATCTATAACCCCAGTCCACTGCCAAGCTACAGTAAAGCTCCACGGGGTCTTTTTGTCCTGTCGCGGGTAGCCCGCATCTTCACGGGCCTTGCAATTTCACCGAGCCCCTCGTTGAGACAACGCCCAGGTCGTTACGCCATTCGTGCGGGTCGGAACTTACCCGACAAGGGATTTCGCTACCTTAGGACCGTTATAGTTACGGCCGCCGTTCACCGGGGCTTCGGTTCAGAGCTTTGTCCCGATAAATCGGGACGAACCCT
>JADFHV010000291.1 GCA_022566975.1 Chloroflexota bacterium | reverse complement strand
GCCTGCAGCTCGTCGGCATGCGGGGCGGCGTGCTTACCGTCGAGCAGTCGGTAGGTGACCGCCTGCGTCGTCACGACTATCTCTTTACTGCCCTGGCGCCCGAGCCGGTCAGCTCGGAGCCGGGCGTCGGTCTCGCCTCCAGATTCTTCGTCGTTTCGGTTCGGAGTGCCACAAACAGACGCCGGATAGCCGGCGCCCATAAAAGGAGTACGCATTGCCTGAAGAGGCCACTCGTGCTCAGCCATCGATAGGGGAGGATACCACCGACAGCAAGCGGTCGGTCGAAGAGCTGCTGTCTGAGGCCGAGCAAGAGGTGGCGCGGTTCTCCTGGGGCGGCACCTTCGCCGACTATCTGGACATGGTCATCCGGAACCCGAACCAGTCGCGTCTCTCCCACAAGATGGTCTATGACGCGATTCTGGTCCATGGCGTGGGCGAATCAGTCAAGGGGGAGACGGTCTATAACCTCTTCGAGGGCCAGATCTTTGGTCTGCAGCAGACCCTCGACCGGATCGTCCAGTACTTCGGGTCGGCGGCCAAACGACTGGAGGTGCGCAAGCGTATCCTCTTGCTGTTGGGGCCCCCTGCCAGCGGGAAGTCTACGCTGGTGGCCCTGTTGAAGTCAGCCCTGGAGCAGTTTTCGCGAACCGCGGACGGGGCGGTCTACGCGATAAAGGGATGCCCCATGCAGGAGGACCCGCTTCACCTGATCCCCCATCAAATGCGGCCCAAGCTCCTCAAGGACCACGGCGTCTACATCGAGGGAGACCTCTGCCCCAGGTGCAGATACTCCCTCAGGACCAGGCAACACGGTCGGATCTCGAGAATGCCGGTGGAGAGGGTGACCTACTCAGAGCACGAAGCAGTGGGCATAGGCTATTACGTGGCCACCAATCCCAACCCCGCCGACGCGTCGCTGCTGGTGGGGAGCGTGGACACCGAGAGGCTGGAGGGCGACAGGCTTGAGGTAGCGGGCAAGGCGTTCCGTCTCGACGGAGAGTTGAATGTGGCCAACCGGGGCCTGATCGAGTTCGTGGAGATCTTCAAAGCTGACAAGCACCTGCTGACCACTCTGCTTGGCGTCGCCCAGGAGCAGCTCATCAAGATGGAGCGGTTCGGCTCCGTCTACGCCGACGAGGTGATTATCGGCCATTCGAACGAGGGGGACTTCACCGCGTTTATCGCTGACCAGCAGTCCGAGGCCCTCAGCGACAGGCTGATCGCCATACAGATGCCCTACAATCTGGGAGTCCACGACGAGGTCAAGATATACGAGAAGATGCTCAGGGAGAGCGAGCTGGAAGGCGTGCACATCGCTCCCATGGCCCTGCCGGCCATGAGTATCTTCTCAGTGCTCTCCCGACTGGAGCCTCCCGCCAGACAGGGGATGTCTCTACTGGACAAGCTACGCCTCTACGACGGAGAGATTCTTCCTCACTACTCGGCGCAGGACGTGGTGGAGATGAGGCGCCATCACCCCTCCGAGGGGATGACAGGCATATCGCCCCGATACGTCATGAACCGGCTCAGCGCGGTGGCATCCTCCCCGGATGTCCACTGCGTGTCGCCACTGAACGTCCTGGACAGCCTGTGGCAAGGGCTGCGGGAGAACGTCAGCCTTACCGAGGATGACCACTCGAGGTACATAGACCTCATCAGGGACACCGTTCAGGAGCATGGCAACAGGGCGGTCCGCGACGTGCAGAGGGCCTACACCGAGGGCTTCGAGCAGAGCGCTCTGGAGCTACAATCGGAATACCTGAGCGTCGTTGAGGCCCACTTCTCCGACGGCGAGGCCAACGAGCGAGAGATGCGAGAGATGGAGAAGCATGTCGGAATCTCCGACAGGGGTCGCGAGGACTTCCGCCGCGAGATCCACGACTTCTTCTCGAGCCTCAAGAGGCGTGGGGTCACTTACGACTATGCGGTCGACCCGCGCCTGAAGGCGGCCGCGGAGGCGCGGCTATTCCCGAGCCGGCGAGTGCTCGAACGGGCACTTACCAGACCCAGGTTCGCCAAGCAGCGGGTCGAATGGCATCGCCGATGGGATTCCATATCGAGCCGTCTCATCAACGACTACGGCTACTGCTCCACCTGCGCCGAGGACTCCATCAAGTACGCCACCCACGTCCTCAGGTCGAGGTCCGTCATGAGGACGCCCAAGAACGAGGGTATCGAGTGGCAATGGGACCTCAACCCGTCGGCCCCTGACGCCCCTGACGAACAGGAACCGACGGACCGAGACGGCGGGTCCTAGAAGAGGTGTCGTGGGCGCGCGCCGGAGGGCCAGGAGACGCTCCCACAGACGCCCGCGTTCCCTGCCCAAGACGAGCCCCTCTTGGTGGGCCGTCGCCGCCGTGGTGCTTGTGGCAGCGCTGGTGGCCGCATCCAGGATCCTCCGCTGAGCTCCCGTGCGGTCTCACCGCCGTTGCAGCCTTTCCACAAGCGTGCTAGAATCGCCCCGGAGGCAGTACGATGATCCCACATCCGGACTTTGGACGTTGGTGATCTCGGTTCGCCCAGACTAGACGTTACAGGAGATCACCGATGGCCTTTCAGGAAAGAACCTTGACGTGCGCCGACTGTGGCACGTCTTTTCCCTTCACGGTGGAGGACCAGCAGTTTCACGCCGATCGAGGGTACACCAACGAACCCAAGCGGTGCCCTTCGTGCCGTGAAACCCGAAGGAGCGAGCGCGGGGGCGGGGGCTTTGGCGGTGGGGGTGGTGGC
>JADFHV010000290.1 GCA_022566975.1 Chloroflexota bacterium | reverse complement strand
GACGGGAACCTCTTCCTGATTTGGGCAGATACGCGGAGATACGTGGGGTCATCTGAAGGCAACTTCGAGATCTATTTTGCCAAGTCCACTGATGGCGGCAAATCTTTTGGGAAGAACCTGAGAATCAACCGGGAGCCCACGAGCTTCACAGAGTACACATCACTACAGGCACAGTTCATGCCTTCTGACGATACTCTTTACGTATTGTTACGGCCTGTGCAGGAAGGGCCTCCAGCCCGTGTGTATGCCTCGACTGACAATGCGCAATCATTCCTGAGATACGACACAGGAGCTGCCCCATTAGTACAGCCCGAAGTCGAGCGGCTACGAACGCCGATCTCCTCACTCGGCGGTGATCGTTTCGTTTTCGACGAGCAAAGCGTCCTACACGTATTCTTCAAGGCCACTGCGTCTCTATGGACTGACCAACTTCTGAAAGCCCCGGATGGCAGCCAGCTAAGGATGCGGAGAAGCTTCCTGTACTACACTAAGTCACTAGACGGGGGAGTGACGTTCAGCGAACCGATCCGAATCTACGAGGTGGCTACCAAGGAAGCGCGCTGGCCAGCAGCGATCGCCGTGAACCAGAAAGGGGTCGTGTTTCTGGCGTGGACGGAACAAGCGCCTCAGCTAGTTGGAAATACTACTCTATACGTCACCAAGATCGAGACGGCTCCCGAATAACTGGTGGGGCAGTGGTGCTGGGGCGGGGGACGATCAAGTCTCCTCCCCCTCTGGGGAGGAATGAGGAGGGGGCTTCCCAGTCCTCGGCTTGGCCCGAGGTCGACGTGGGCGGGTTACAAACACGCCCCTACACAGTTCCATTCATTCCAACCCCCGACGGGTAGGGACGATGAGGAATCCGGTGAGGGGACTCCCTACCCCCCCTTGGCCAGCAGAATGCGAAGCACCTCGGGCGCCGCCTGCATCGCCCGCTCTCTCAGAAGCTCGGCGCTGAGGCTACCCAGCGGATGAGGCAACTCGACGAAGGGGTAGTCGGGTATGCCGCCGATGTTGGACATGGCCTTGGCGCTGGACCTGAACGGCTCCGTGCAGATCACCGCGGCCGGGACGCCCCTCTTCTCCAACGCGATTGCGTCGTGCACACTGCACGACGAGCAGGACCCTCAGTCTCCCGACGCGGTGATCACCACGTCGCACTGCTCGGCCATCTCATCGAGGATGTCGGCAGGGCAGGGACGTGAGGCGTTCCCCTTGTTCCTGGACACCACGCCGCCGAACTCGAAGCGGTCGGCCAGGACTTCGTGGATCAGGTCCAGTAGCTCAGGGGCGTTGTGCTTACCGTTGGCCAGCAGGCCCACGACCTTGCCATCCAGCGTCTCGGGTCGCGGCGCGATGACCGTGTCGGCGGGGATGGGCTCCACCGTCGGGTCCAGCACCTGGAGTCTTGTAACAGTGGTCATCTCAGCAGCCCCTCCTTATCCGATATGCGGTGTCTGGCAGGCGGCGTCTCACCTCCTGATACTCCATGACGCCGAGTATACGCGAAGCGGGACCGCGGTTCAATGGTCACCCGGACCGGCACCACCCTATGACGAGAGCCGGACCTCCCTGGTCACCGAGCGTGAGCTGGAGCCGCCGCCCCACAGGGCTATGACCGCGGAGAAGGCTCCGGCGGCGCCCCCGGCGACGATGGGCGTGACGCTCTCCGGGCTCAGTGCCACCGCAAGCATCGCGTCCGGGTCCGTACCACCCACCTCGACCCCTCTCGACGACCAATCAGCCGCGCTCCGCTGCGCCCTCTCGAACAGGTGCTCCTGGACGTCCTGGCGTGACCAGCCTGCGGACCTGATGTACCCGACGTGCTCCGGGCACAGCACGACGACGATCTCCTCCTGACCGGGCCCGGCTGTAAACATGGCGTCCAGGAAGCTCGTGAATATCTCCTCGGGCCGTCGCGCCTCGTGGTTGGAGACCTGGACCGGCGAGAGCCCCGCGAACACCGTCACCGCGCTCTGGTCCTCGTTGAGACCCCGCTGCACGCGCAGGGGCTCCCACGGACGGACGTCGTCGGCCTCGGCGACGCACCAGGTGTACTTGCCGGCGTGGCCCAACGTCGCCTTGTCCAGGACGCCGGACACGGCGCCGGTGACGTTGGACATGACCAGGCGCACGGCCCTGCCGATGGTGGCGTTGGCACGGTGGCCCGGCCCGAAGGCGCCGACCCCGGAGTTGATCCCCAGCCGCTCCGCCACGGGCCCGCCCACCACCATGAAGACCGCCGCGCCCATGGTGCTTACGCTTATGGCGTGGAGGTTGAACTCGGGCTCGCAGACGGCCTCGACGGCGGCGACGACCACAGGGAAGTACTCGGGGCGGCACCCCGCCATGACGGCGTTGATGGCAGCCTTCTCGGCGGTGATGACCCGGCCCTTAACTGGCTCCGTCCCCAGGATCTCCGACGGCGAGCGGCCGGCGCTCTCGAGGAAACGTTCGACGGCCTCGACGGTCGGCGGCACGATGGGCAGCCCGTCCGTCCACCCCCGGTCGAAGTAGTGCTCCAGGGCGTCGCCCGAGTCGTCAAAATCAAGCCGGTTGGAGGTCAGTGATTGCGTGCTCATGCGCTGCTCCCTGGTTGGCCATTTCCGGGTCTGCGGTCCAAGGGCATGCTACCACGGGCCGAGGGGGCCCGCTAGCAGACGGTCCCGGTGGCGGGGTCTTTCGGTTCATCTTCACCCGGTCCCCCGGACTGAAGTCCGGGGTTACCCTGCTCTCGTAACCTGAACCTGGGACTTCAGTCCCAGGGGCCAATCGA
>JADFHV010000020.1:11026-13531 GCA_022566975.1 Chloroflexota bacterium | reverse complement strand
GCTCGGCGGAGATCGTCTCCTTGGCTCAGCCCTTCGGCCCGCCCAAAGACTGATTCTCTAGCCGGAGACCGGTTCTATCTTGCCGTCCGGTGTCGCCGCTAGGAGCGCCGAGAAGTCGTAGCCTCGCTTCCGCATCTCCTCGGAGCCTCCCTCATTCCGGTCCAGGAGCGAGACCACCTTCACCACCGTGCAACCCACCGCTTCCGCTGCCTCGATGGCGTGGAACAGTGACCCACCGGTGGTGCATACATCGTCCACGATGGCGACCCTGCATCCCGGTGTCAACGGCCCTTCGATGTTCTGCTTAGTTCCGTGGTCTTTGCTTTCTTTCCGGACGATGAAGGCTGGGATCGGGCCTCCCTCCAGATGGCTCGCCAGGGCAATGGCCGCGACGATGGGGTCTGCTCCCAGCGTCGGCCCGGCGATGGCCTCAGCGCCGCATTCCTCCAGTATAGGCAGCAGAGCTTTGCTGATGCGGTAAGCCCCCTCCGGGTCGAGGGTAATCAGACGGCCATCGAAGTAGTAAGGGCTAGTCCCTCCCGCCGAGAGCTTGAACTCCCCGAACATGAGAGCGCCCGTCTGCTTGGCCAGCTCTAGGACCCTCTCAGCCGCCCGGATGGTCACTTGGCTCCCCCTTAGCCGGACGGCCGGGTGGCCCCGACGCGGGGCGAGACCTCGGAGCCGCTCGTCTCGTGCGCGCCTGTATACAGCCGGTGCTCCCGAATGTAGCTCTCCACCGGCTCCGGTACCAGGTACTTTATCGACTTGCCCTCGGCGAGTCGGCGCCTTAGCTCGACTCCGCTGACGTCGATCAGGGGGCTATCCAGGACGACGACTCGTGCGGAGGCGCCGGGCGAGACGGCCTCAATCCATCGCGGGTCGAAGCTCTCAGAGCCCGGGCGGCGCATCCCGACAACGGTCGCCATCTCCAGCACGCGTTCCGGCCGATGCCATCTTCCCAGCTCCGCCAACGCGTCCAGGCCCAGGATGACGTACAGGCTAGCCTCCGCCCCAAGCGTCTGGCGTAGCTCCTCGAGCGTGTCCGCGGTATATGTGGGCCCGGGCCGTATGATCTCCACGTCCGTCACCTGGAAAGACGGGTTGGATGCCACGGCCAGCCCGACCATGGCCAGCCGATGATCGGCCGCGGCCATGGGCTGACCGGTCTTGAACCACGGCCGGCCGGCGGGTACGAACAGGACCTCGTCTAACGACAGGCTTGTCCTCGCCTCCTCGGCCGCAATCAGGTGCCCGAGGTGGACGGGGTCGAAAGTCCCGCCGAAGACGCCGACTCTCAATCCCCCTCCCATTCCATCTCCAACTTGCCGATGGTCACCGTATCTCCCGGACCTACTCCAGCTTCCTCCAGCGCCTTGACAACGCCGAGCCTCCTCAGTTGGCCGTAGAACTGGGTCATGGCGTTCCAGTCGGTGCCGTCGATCATGCCGGCGATCCGGGCCGCCGCCGGCGCGGTTACGACGAAGCTCCCGTTGTGCTTCCTGACCTGCACGCGCTCCCTGCGGGCCTTCGGTCTCAGGACCGGTACCTCGGGCTCGGCTGCCTCGTCGCGGGTAGTCTCCTGAGTGACCCTTGTCTCCTCCAGCGTCCGTAGGACATCGTCCATGAGGGCATCGATCCCCTCGTGGGTCGCCACCGAGACCGCGTGTACGCTCGTGCCGTGCCCGGACAGGCTACGCCTGATCGAGCCTACCCGCGCGCGGGCCTCGGGGATGTCTATCTTGTTGACGGCCACTATCCGAGGTCGCTCGAGCAGGTCGCCGCTGAAGAGGCCAAGCTCGCTTGCCACCTGGGCGAGCTGCGCACCAGGGTCCTCCACCGAGCCATCCACCATGTGAACCAACACCCGAGTCCGCTCGATATGCCGGAGGAACTCGTGGCCGAGGCCGGTCCCAGAGTGGGCTCCCTCAATCAGCCCTGGGATATCCACCATGACGAACTCTGTCTCACGGTGCAGGACAACCCCGAGATTGGGCTCAAGTGTGGTGAACGGGTACCCCGCTATTTTAGGACGCGCCGCAGTGACCGCGGTCAGCAGGCTAGACTTCCCCGCATTGGGCGCACCTATTATCCCCACATCAGCCAGGAGTTTGAGCTCTAACCGGAGGGTGAGCTTCTCCCCAGCTTCCCCCTCTTCGGCGAGCAGAGGAAACTGGAGTGTGGATGTGGCGAACCGTGCATTCCCCCTACCACCTCTGCCACCCTCGACTATAAGCACACGTTGCCCCGGTCGCGTCAGGTCCTCAACTAAGTGGCCATCTCCCCCATCATCCCAAACCTGCGTCCCAACCGGTACGCGCAGCTCGATGTCCTCTCCTTTGCCACCATGTTTACGGCTACCGGCGCCTTTACCGCCATCTCCAGCTGAGAACTCAAGCTTGTAACGGAACCCCAGCAGTGTGTCGAGACCCGGATCGGCCCTGAGAAAGATCGACCCTCCATCCCCTCCATCACCGCCATCAGGTCCCCCGGCTGGTACAAACTTCT
>JADFHV010000020.1:0-11016 GCA_022566975.1 Chloroflexota bacterium | reverse complement strand
GCCACCAGATCCTCCTGATACTCTTATAGTAACTCTATCTATCATAGGAACCTTAGTTTATAAGAACAGTATCAGTAATAAGGGCGTGGGGATAGTGGATTGCCGGTAGGCATGGGGTGCGTGAGGCTCATTGCAGTATGGGGGTTGTGGGGGATCGGTGGGTATCTCTTGGGGTGTGGTGGCATGAGGTTGGGACGGGTGGAGAGGATGGGGACGGGAGGCTCTACTTATCCACGGTGAGCGTCGGTTATCCACGATAACGGCAGAGTTATCCACGGATTGGCGGGTGAGGCCCTATGCTGGCGTGGAGGTGGTGGCGAGGGACTGACGGACGTTTATAACGTCGCGCCGCAGGCGTGGATCGACGTTCAGCCTCTGCTCGATCTTCGAGCAGTTCTTGATTACGGTCGAGTGGTCTTTGCCCCCAAGGATGCGGCCTATATAGGTCGGTCCGAGCTCGGCCTCCTCCCTCAGTAGGTACATGGCGACCTGCCGGGCCAGGGCGACGTCTTTCTTTCCTCTCGGACCTTTGAGGGCATCCGTGCCGACGTTGAAGTACTGGGCGACGGCTTCGATGATGGCGTCTGGCTGCGGGTGCCGGCGGCTGCTGGAGCCAAGGATGTCTGCGACAGCCCGCTTTACCAGCTCCATGGTGATGGGTGTTCGAGTCATCTGGGCGTAGGCGACCACCCGATTGAGGGTCCCCTCCAACTCCCGGATGTTTCTGTGGATGCGCTCTCCGAGGAACTGGATCACCTCGGGCGTGATGTCATGGCCCAGTAGGTCGGCCTTCGCCCTTAGGATGGCCAGCCGCGTCTCCAGGTCGGGCGGCTGTATGTCCACGACGAGGCCGCCGGTCAGGCGGGACCGGATCCGCGGCTCGAGGAGGGTCAGGTCTGTCACAGGCCTGTCCGAGGTGATGAGAATCTGTCTGTTGGTCATGTGGAGGGCATTGAAGGTGTGGAAGAATCCCTCCTGCGTCTGCTCCTTGCCTATGAGGAACTGGATGTCGTCGAGAAGGAGGACGTCCGTGCTGCGGTATCGAGTCCGGAACTCCTCGGTCTTGCCCTCGCGAATCGCGCGGATGTAGGCGTTGGTAAACTCCTCGGTGGTCGAGTAGATGAGGGAGAGGCCCTTATCCCGGATCCTCTGTCCGATGGCGTGAAGGAGGTGGGTCTTGCCCAGTCCGACGTCGGAGTGGATCACCAGAGGGTTGTACACAACCCCGGGGTTTGCGGCGACGGCGACGGCGGCGGCGTGGGCCAGCTCGTTGGACTCTCCCACGATGAAGGTGTCAAAGGTGTAGCCGGGGCTGAGAGACAGGTCGCGGCGCACGCCGTTCCCCTGCACGCCAGCGGGCATGCCGGAGGGCTGGCCGTGCGCTGGCGCCGGCTCAGGGGGCTGAGGGGCCGGCGGGGCTGTGAGGACCTCCGCTGGCATCACCTGGAAGCGCACGTCGACGGGCCCCGAGGTGACACGCTCCATCGTGTGAGATATCAGGGAGTACATCCGCCGCTCGAGCATCTCGGCGACGAAGGCGTTGGGCGTCCCGACGACGAACTGCCCGTCGGAATGGTCGATGCCGACGGTGTCTTTGAGCCAGGTCTCGTAGCTGGGCCGGGTGACCTGGACCTGGAGCTGTCCGAGGGCCGTTTCCCAGACCTGTCTGGCCTTGTGAGTCGTCATAGGAGAACCGTTATAGACTGATCCACGGTTGATAGCTCGCATCCTTAGAGAGTGGGGTCGGGTGAGCGCCACAGGATTCTAGCATGGCCCCAAAACGAGACTGCAAGGTGATATTTTCGAGTTTCACACGTCCTCGGAAGATGGTGTAATCTTAGACTCCCCGGGGACTATTTCAGGAGCACGGAGGACACGGTATCCGTGGACAGGATCGTGGGTACAAGCGGGAAAACGGCCATGGAGGTTGCCAGGGAGGCGGCCATCAAGGCGGGCACGATCCTCATTGAGCGGTTCAGCCAGATCAAGGAGGTCTCATTCAAGGGGCGCGGGAATGTCGTGACCGATGTTGATCTGGAGGTGGAGCGAGAGATATTCGCCGTGCTCGGCCGGGAGTTTCCGTCGATGGGACTCCTGGGTGAGGAGTCGGAGGGGGTACGTCCGGACTCCGGTTACGCGTGGATCGTCGACCCGCTGGACGGGACCCGTAACTACGTGTCCGGAATCCCCTTCTTCTCGGTCGTCGTGGGACTCGCCCTGGACGGGGAGGTGTTGGTGGGGGTCAACTACGACCCGATACGCGACGAGATGTTCCACGCGGAGCGTGGCAAGGGCGCGTTCCTGAACGATGAGCCCATTCGCGTCTCGCAGAAGACGTCGATCGAGGAGTGCATCCTGGGGATGGACATGAGCTACAACGACGAGGGCGCGAGCAACGGGCTCAACGCTATCGTCTCGCTGTGGCCCGGGATGCAGACAGTGCGGATCATGGGGTCGGCGGCTCTTGGGATTGCCTACGCCGCGGCGGGCCGCCACGATCTCTACTTCCACCACCAGCTCGAGCCGTGGGACCAGGTGGCCGGACTGCTCCTGGTGGAGGAGGCGGGTGGTGTGATCACCGATCGCTCAGGGAAGCGCGCGGGACTCCACAGCGACGGGCTAATCGCGTCCAGCAAGGCATTGCACGTCGAGTTCATGCGCAAGACGGAGGGCATGCCATGGAGACGGCCCACCCAGGGGCTTGTGTGAGGGACGTGCGAAAGCGGGACTAGGGCCTGTCGCGCAGGGTGGCCTCGGCCGTTAGCCTGGTCTCTCCCCTGAAGAAGACGATCTCTATCGTCTCCCCCGGCGTGTGGGCGATGAGGAACTTGGACAGCTCGCCAACGTTATTGATGGGCTGGCCGGCCAGCTCGACGATGATATCCTCCGCCTGAAGGCCTGCCACGTCAGCGGCGGTACCGGGGATCACCCGCGCCAAGATGACGCCCCTGGTGACCGCCAGGCCGAACTGCTGGGCCATGCCGGGGGTGACGTTGACGGGAGTTATGCCCAGGAAGCCCCTCTCGACGTACCCCCGCTCCATGAGCTGTGCGACGACGACCTTCGCGTCGTCGATGTTGATGGCGAACCCGATGCCCTGGCCCGCGGGGATTATGGCTGTGTTGATGCCGATCACCTGTGCCCGGGCGTTGACCAACGGCCCACCGCTGTTGCCCGGATTGATGGCGGCATCGGTCTGGATGAGGTCCACGATGGTGTTTTGCTGGCTGGTGTCAAGGGCGCGTCCGAGGGCGCTGACCACCCCCTTGCTGACAGTCGGGCCGCCGTCCAGTCCCAGGGCGTGACCGATGGCGATTACGTCCTCGCCGACCTGTAGCTCAAAGGCGTTCCCGAGCCTTGCTGGCGTGAGGCCGTTCGCGGCGATGCGGATAACAGCGAGGTCGGTGACGGGGTCAGCCCCGACGAGCTGAGCCGGGAAGCTATCCCGGTTGCTCAAGGTCACGGTGACCCTCTGCGCCCCAGCGATGACGTGGTTGTTGGTCAAGATATGGCCGGCATCGTCCAAAATGATGCCGGTCCCGACGCCCTGGCTGGGCAGAGGCTGGTTGCCGAATCCCATCGCCAGGGTCTCCGTGACTATCTGGACGACGGAGGGCTGCAGAAGCTTCACGACATCGACGGTGGAAAGCTCGTCATCGGGGCCGAGGGATACGTCGGCGCCTGTCGGGCGGGAGCCGTTAAGGGGCTTCTCTGGCGTGGAGGTCGGGGCCGGGGGAGGGGATGTGGGTGTCGGCACGGGCGTCGGGGCCCGCGCGAGCGGGGTGGCGATGCCCGCGGTGGACACCGGCGCGATGGCCTGAGGCGCGGCCGTCTCCCCAGCCACGACGGTAGGCCCGGTCTCCACGGCCTTGTCTCCGCCGCAGGCTGAGAGGGCCAATGTGACTGCCAAAAGGGTGCCCGCGATGATGTGACGACGACTGAGCATGGTTATGCGTCTCCTTCGCCGATTGGCGCCGATTGGGTGCCGATTAGGCGTCGGTTGGGTCCGGGGCTTCACGCCTTTAGATGCCGAGTTACCTCCAGGCGCTTTCTGCGCAAAGGTTAGTCGACGAGGAAAGCGGGATTGTCGGCCGCGGAGGAGTGGCTTGAGTCTAGAACCCCTCGAACTGCATGCCTGGCTGCAGGATGCGAGACATGTTACCAGAAACGTGCGTCGCGAGGGCCATGTGGGTATAGGACCGACGTGGAAGTGGGGTGGCCGACGAGGGTGCGAGACCGGGGTTTGGGGTGGGGGTCTAGCGACGGCGACGTCGCCGCATCCGGCGGAGGCTACGCTGTTTATCCAGCCGCGCCTGCTCACCCTTCGAGCGGAAGAAACGCCGGTTTCTCAGGTCGCGGAGTATGCCTGAGCGCTGCATCGAGGTCTGGAACCTCTTGAGGAGGTTCTCCCCGTCCTCACCTTCGCGAAGTCTTACGTATGCCAAACGTCTCTCCGTTTTGCTCCCGTCGCCCGCCCAGTATATCACAGGCCGCAGGCGGTCACAACGGGGCGCAGCGGTCGTGACTAGACCCAGGGCCAGGGTACGTTTCGGTACGGGTCGAGCTTGGGGAGGACCGGGTCAGAGAGAATGAGATTCAGGCGCCCGCGAAGGGCGTCGATCTCCTGTTTCGTCAAGACCTCGCCCAGCGCGTCCACCAGGCTGTGGGCGGATTCCAGGCGGACCAGGAGCGCCTCAAGCTCTCCGAGCAGGGGCTCGGGGATGGGTTGACCCCAGAACTCGAGCATGACGGTCCTGACCTTGAACACCGGGTGGAAAGTAAGTCCGTGGTCGATGCTCCACAGACGCCCGTCCCCGCCCAAAAGGCAGTGACCTGCCTTTCGGTCTGCGTTGTTCACGAGCAGGTCGAAGACGGCGAACCGCCGGAGCTCCTCGGCCCGGTCGTCTATCAGCTCGAAGTAGGTTATCTCCGGGTCGGCGTCGACGTAGAGCTGCATCGAGCCCACGCCGTACGGTCCTTCGCGTATGAGCGTGAGGGGTACGTTAGGCCATCCCAGGTCTCGGCTGAGGAGAAAGGCGCCGTACTCTCGCTTGTAGAGCGAGCCGCGTGGGAAGTCGTACAAGGGGCGCTCACCGTCGCGTGGCTTGTAGACGGCCCGGAGGTATTTTCCATGGCCGGCGTCGGCGCGCACCATGAATGTGTAGTTGGAGCCCCAGGCGACTCGGTGTCCGCCAAGGATCTTCCCGGACTGGAGGACCGGTAGCGCGTCTTCCTCGGGGAGCTCGACGGGCGTACCTTCCGCGTCCGGGGCGGGGTCTGTGGGATTTCGTTGCCTCGGGGGTCGCAAGGCGTCCTCTCAGCAGCAGCGGCGGCCCGTCAGAGGCTGTCGGCCTTGAGGTGGCCGTTTACTCGCGCACACGAATGGCCGTCGGGGTCCAGGGGCCCGCCGCACAGGGGACAGAGCGGTCTCCCGGCGGCGCATACCCTCATGGCCTCGTCGGAGAACTCCCCCACCTGCTCTTTGCTGGCCCACACCCTGACCGTTGCGGTCTCCTCGTCCTCGTCTTCGAGGTCGTGGGCATCGATCATGAACAGGCCGGTCTTGCCGTCGTGCCCCAGGGCCAGTCTTCCTGCCTTGAAGTCGAGCTTGGCCGGCACCGGTCCGGGCGCGTCGGAAGCTGTGGGCGGCGTCTCGTCCTCCTCCGAGGTGCTGGCCAGGAGCTGTTGGATGGCGAGTGCCAACTGGAAAAGTTGCTCCTTCTCCAGCCAGATAATGGCCGAGCTGCCCCCGCCCTCAACCAGGACGCGGAAGGTGCGCTGTCCCGGTTCGCCCAGGGCCTCGGCGACCAGTGATGTCACTATGGGGATCTCGTTCTTTGGCTCGATCATGACCTAGGACACAATATTAGTCCCCCTCCTGTGCGGGCCGCAAGGCCTGTTCAGAGATGCGAGGGGGACCGGCTCTGGTCATTTCGGCGCGGTCTGCTAGAATTGTGCGGCCCACGGCGTGACGACGAGGGATACCACGCAATGACCCTTCTCGCGGGGGAGGTCTGTACATGGCCCAGACGACGGTGATCATCTGCATAGATGGCTTTGACCCCGACTACCTGGAGGCCTGTGAGACACCGAACCTGCGCGGTCTGGCGAAAAGCGGCTTCCTTAGGACGGGCCGGAGCATGATGCCGTCGGTGACCAACGTCAACAACGTCTCGCTGGCTACCGCCGTCTATCCGGAGGTCCACGGGATCAGCTCGAACTACAGACTGGTGCGGGAGACGGGCGAGGAGATATACATGGAGTCGTCAGACTACATCCTCGCCGAGACGATGTTCCAGCGCGCAGAGCGTTTGGGCCGGAGGTCGATTCTCGTGACGTCCAAGGACAAACTCCGCACGCTGCTGGCCGACGGCGCCACGGTCAGCATCTCCTCAGAACGCGCGCCGGACTGGGTCGTGGGCGAGACCGGCGAGGCGCCGGAGATATACTCCCTCGAGGTCAACGGGTGGGTGGTCAGGGCCGCGGCGCACGCGATGTCTCGGCATCAGGTCGATTTGGTATATATCACCACCACCGACTACGCCATGCACACCTACGCCCCTGACGAGCCTGAGTCGCAGCGGCACATGACCATACTGGACGATGCAATAGGGGAGCTGGTGGAAGCGCATCCGGACGTGACGCTGCTGCTCACGGCCGACCACGGTATGTCGGCCAAGACCCGCATGGTGGACCTGGGGGCCGCCCTGGCCGGCCACGGCATCGCATCGACTCCGGTACCCATCATCAAGGACCGGTATGTCGTCCACCACTCGAACCTGGGCGGGTGCATGTTCGTCTATCTCGACTCGCACGGGGCCGACACCCTGGATGAAGCAGTAAAGGTGCTGAGGGAGACCTCGGGGGTGGAGGAGGCGCTGCCGAGGGAGGAAGCGGCGGCGAGGTTGAAGTTACACTACGACCGCATCGGGGACATCGTAGTGACGGGAGAGGCCGATGTGGTTTTCGGCGACCCGTCTGAGGTGGAGATGCCGCCTCGCCTGCGCTCTCACGCGTCGGCGCACGAGATTCCGGTGCCGATTCTTGGATACAACGGCGACTTCGACGGCTTCTCCTTTGAGGAAAACCGGGACATCGGGCGCTACGTGTTCGAGCGCGTTTTGACCTAGGCCCGCACAACCCGCACAGGAAGAGGAGAGGCAGCCCGTGCTGGAGCGATTCAAGCCGCTGAAGAAGGACCAGGTACGGGTACCCGAAGAGTCGTTGAGAGAGACGGTCGCCGCCATATTCGAGGAGATGGGGGAGACACCTGAGGCGGCCGCCGAGGGAGCCGACGTCCTGGTGATGACGGATCTGCGGGGTGTGGAGACCCACGGCGTGTCCAACATGATGCGCGCGTACGTAGAGCAGTACGGCAGCGGGCATCTCAATCCCAGGCCCGACTGGCGTGTCATCAAGGAGTCGCCGGGGACGGCGACGATAGACGCGGGTGGGGGGTTGGGCATCATTCTGGGCCGTCGTGGGATGGAGTTGGCGGTGGAGAAGGCCAGAGGAGTCGGCATGGGCGTGGTGACCATGCTCATGAGCGGTCATCTGGGCGCCGTCGGCCACTTTGCCATGATCGCGGCCGAGGAGGACATGGTGGGGGTGTGCATCACGGCCGGTGGCGCGGGGGTCCTCCCTACGTTCGGGGCGGAGCCGCGACTGGGCGCGAATCCCATCTCCATCGCCGCCCCGGCCCGAAATGAGCCGCCGGTTCTCTTCGACGTCGCTACGTCCGCGATAGCCGGCAACAAGGTCTCGCTCGCCAAGAGGGTCGGCGCCAACCTGCTGCCGGGCTGGATCGCCGACGCTGAGGGCAACCCGATCATGGAGGAGACGCCGGTGCCTGAGCCGGGCCAGTACGCTCAGCTTCCCCTGGGCAGCACCCGGGAGCAGGGCTCGCACAAGGGCTACGGGTTTTCCCTGATGGCGGAGATACTGGGCTCGCTTCTGGCCGGCTCGGTGCCGACGATGCTGGACAGCGTTCCCAGGGAGAGCATGTTCAAGAACTTCTTTGCTGCCTACGATATCGGGGCGTTCACCGACGTGGAGACGTTCAAGGACAACATGGACCAGATGCTTCGCGGCCTGAGGACCACCAGGCCCGCGCCCGGCCACGAGCGTGTGTTGTACCCCGGCCTGTCTGAGCACGAGGAGATCCTGAAACGCAGGGCCAACGGCATCCCGTTTCACCGGGAGGTGGTGGAGTGGTTCGACGGGATCGCCGAGGAGCTGTCGGTGCCGCGGCTGCGCCGGATGTGACCCGCGGGGCCGCTCGCGACCCTTTCCTTAATCGGACGTTTCGAAGAACGTAGCTGGGGAGTCTTGGGGCAGGTGGAGGTGAGGGATGACGTCCCTGGACAGGACCTCAAGATGCTCCATGTCGTCGAAGACCGGGTTGAGCATTAGCATCTGGGCTCCGGCGTCAACGACCTGCTGAAGACCCTCGATGCAGCGGGACACGCTTCCCCAGACCGATACCCGAGAACCCAGGTCTTCGCTCCCGTATCGAGGCCCAAACCACTCTCTCAGACGCCGCTCCGCGCGGTCCTTATCGTCGTCTACGGCCAGGTAGACCCGCTTGGCGATGGGGAACGAGGACGGGTCGCGACTGTTGCCCAGCGCCTTCCGGACTATCTGGACGTGGTCCCGGAACTCCTCAAGGGTCGTGCCGCCCGCGCCCATCCAGCCATTGCCGTCGCGGACGGCGCGACGCAGGCCGGCAGGATGGCGGCCTCCGAACCAGACCGGTGGGTGGGGCTTCTGTACAGGCTTCGGCTCCATGGTCACGCCGTCCAGCTTCCAGAAGCGGCCTTCGTAGCTGGCCTCGGGCTGCGTCCAAAGGGCCTTCATTACCTCGAGGCTCTCGACGAAGTGGCGGACCCGGCGCTCCGAGGGACCTCCCAGCAGCGGGTAGTGCTGGCGCCGGCCTCCCAGGGCCAGGCCGACTATGAGGCGGCCATCGCTCATCTGGTCGAGGGTGCTGAACTCCTTGGCCAGGTGGACCGGGTTGCGGGTGGTGGCGACAACGACGGCGGTGCCGAGCCGGACTCTTTCGGTCACGGCAGCGACATAGCAGAGGAGGCTAATGGGCTCCAGAGAGGGGGCGCTGCCGATGATCTGCTCCTGGACCCACAGGCTGTGGAAGCCCAGCTCCTCGGCCCGTGCGGCGTGCCGCCTGATCAGCTCCATGTGGATGGGGCCGCCGAGGAACATCTGAGGTATGGCTATGCCGCATTTGACTGGACGCTGGTTCATTTCCCTGCCCCTCCCCCGGGGTTGTTCCCACGGAGGCCCGGCCTCCGATACGACTCGTGGGTCTCGTCTATCGGAGTCTTGCGACCGGCTCCGCGCGGCAACGGTATTGCCTCCCCGGACTGCTTCGTCATAAGCTGTCCCCCCGTTGGGTCGGTCTGTCCCGCGGCGGGATCCAGCAGTGCTAATGTGTCATTGTGCCGCAGGCGACAGGCGCAGCCGCGCCGCCAGGACAGGCGGGAGCTCCGCGTACGTCCGCCACCTGTCCAGTCTCTCCGAAGGCGCTCGGCTGGCGAACGCGCTCTCAGGAAAAACTGGTTCCTCGATCCCGTCCATGACGAATCCAGCCTCGAAGCAGGCGTTGAACACCTCCCTTATCGGTCGATGGAAGCCAAATTGCAACGCTGCCATACCGGCCATTGCCCTCTCTTGGTACATACTCGAGCGAATGTACTCGGACATCTTGACCGAGTGCTCGACGATCTCCTCTCCGTCCCTTTCCAGATACTCCGTGACCCTTGCTATGGTACGGGTCGAGTTGAAGCAGGGATGGGTGATCGTAAAGACGAACCTTCCATCGAGCTTCAGCATCCTCGCCAGCGACGATAGCAAGGGCTTGATATCCGTCATGTCCATCATCGCCATGTTGCACACGGCGGCGTCGAAGCGTCGCTCTCCCAGCGCCAGCAACTGGCCGGTGTCGGTGGCGTCGACCACGCGATACTCGATTCGATCGGCGTTCAAGGTAGTCCGCTGGCGCGCGATCTCCACCATTCGCTCAGAGATGTCCGCGGCGATTACGCGAGCTCCGAGCCCCGCCAGGTGCCGCGTAAAGTTGCCGTTACCACAGGCTATCTCAACCACCAGTTCGTCCTGCTTTATCCCCAACAGACGATCCTGGGATGGGCGCACCAGGTAGTTGTAGAAATCGTTGCCCTCGCCCATGCGCTCGTTCCAGTGTTCGGCGTTAGTGTTCCATGCGTCACGCACTTGCTCGTGCACCTTGCGCAGATCATCTGAGGATGCCCCAAAGCTCACAGAACTCTCCCTATATACTCCGATTTCCTCCGCCAGTCGCCGGCCAGCATCCCGTATACCACGTGGCCGACTATTCGGTCGTGGAGCCTCGCGGCGTGTGGCGGTCGGCCCGCTCCTCGGCCTCGGACGCCTTCCAGTGGATGAGACGGACCCGAGGCACGCGTATCCTCTACGATCTGTCCGGGGCGTCGCCCGCTGCTGCCTTGTTGATGAGAGCGGCGAGGTAGCCGGCGCCAAAGCCGTTGTCGATGTTGACGACGCCGATACCCGGCGCGCAGCTATTGAGCATGGCCAGCAGCGCGGCGAGGCCGTCGAAGCTTGCGCCGTAGCCGACGCTGGTGGGCACGGCGATTACAGGCGCCGGTACGAGACCGCAGACGATGGACGGCAGCGCTCCCTCCATACCGGCGACGGCCACGATGACACGGGCCTCCTGCAAGACCGGCAGGTGGTCCAGTAGCCGGTGTATGCCTGCGACGCCGACGTCGAAGACGCGTTGGACCTGGCAGTCCATGAGCTCGGCGGTGACGACGGCCTCTGTTGCTACCGGCAGGTCCGCGGTGCCGGCGCATACGACGAGCACGCCCGGTACGAGCTTTTTGTCCTTCCGGCGGTCGGCCACGATGGTCCTGGCGGTCTCATCGTAGGTAGCATCCGGGACCTTCTCGCTCACGGCGGTGAAGGCTTCCGGGCTTGCCCGGGTCACCAGGAGGCGGGCGG
>JADFHV010000019.1 GCA_022566975.1 Chloroflexota bacterium | reverse complement strand
TCTCGCGCCTTGATCTCAACCGAGATGCACCCGTCTCGGCGACAAACCTGCCCCGTCCCGCAGACTTGCGGGACTGCAGGGAGCCTGGCCGATCTCGCCGCTGCGGTGGGGAAACCCGCAGTTTCCGCCGCCTGGAGCCCCTCCGACGCCTTGCAGGCCGGGTTCGGTCCCGCCGACGGCTTGGAAGCGCTCTCCGACCGAGGCACGGGGCGGTGGTTCTCGTAAGAGACGGCGAGGTGGACGCATCCAACTGGATCGATCGGACACCCTGTGATGGCCGCGTAGAATGGGGCACGCGATTTCAACGGCTCAGCGAGGCCGGGTTCACAGGCCCGACGCGAAACACCTCCGGATAGAGGATCTGTGTGTAGGTTGGTGTGATGAAGACCACATTCCCGGCCCCGAAGGAGACGACGGCGGTGAGGTCGTAACCCGCCCACTCACCTAGGTACTCCAACGTGCCCTGGATCCGGGCCGGCGTCCCTCCCGACGGTGTGAAGCCCCCGATCTCCATGTCGAAGGCGTCACCGGCCGCGGCGCCCGACCCGACGAGGGCATCCAGCGTGGCCGGAGAGGAGATCCCGCCGTAGAGGACCTTCCCTATGCCCGCGGCCTCGAAGGCCTTGAGGATGTGGGTGGCGTCACCGGGACGGTCGCTGTGGTCACCTACCGCAACCGGTGTGCGTCCATCGGCGATGGCCCGCGCCACGGTGCGCGCAGCCTCCTGAGGACCAGGGTAGCCACCGACCGCGAAGTCCTCCCGAACCCGCCAGACGAAGTCATCCATGTCGTCGGCGATGCGATCGGCGAGTACCTGGTCACCGTTGGTCATGACATGGATTGTGGCGCCGACGTCTGGGACATCGGACCACGGATACCCGTAAAAGACGCTTACGAACGCATCGGGCTCGCGGGCCTCCCAACGGCGCGCACGCTCCATGATATCCATGGAGGGTGACTGTCCCGTCCATTGGAGCACGGTTGCGGTGATGATCCCCGGCTTCCGCGTTGCGGTGGTCGGATCGTACGTGCCGCTAGCGACTCTGTGGATGGCACGCGCCGCTCTGGCACCCTGTAATCCATTGTCGTAATGCGGATACCGCTTGGTGACAAACGCGAAGTTGGCCCATCGAAGGAACTCGGCGTCCTCGTTCCCGTGGAGATCGAAGGTCGCAGCAATGGGCACGCCGGGCCCCACGACCTCACGGAAGCGCCGGGCAATCTCCGCTTCGGGCCGCGGCACACCTTCGACCGCCATCGCGCCATGGAGCGCGAGATAGACGCCGTCCACCGGCATGGCGGCCTCGAGATCCTCGATCATCTGGTCGAGAAAGTGCTCGAAGGTCTCGCGGCGCGACGGGCTGAGCCCGAAGGCCTCCCGACGCGGAATGTCCGCCTCCTTCGGGAAACCCTCCAAGGAGTGCCCTGCGATCGTGCGCATCTCGTCGGTGATCTCGCCCGCCATTTCGTTCCACCGGCCTTCGATGGACATCCGGTACAGCTTCTGGGCCGTGTCAGCCCACCCATGGGTCTCGAAGACGGGCGAGTAGCTGCGGGTCGATGCGTAGAAGGCGATGCGGGCCTTCGTGGCCCGTCTCTCCTTTTCGATCTCCTCTTCGTTGGCGCCGGTGACGATGAAGCCGCCTCCGCTGATCTCGACGTCGTCTGGACTTCGTCCGGCCCGCGCGGCCCCCTCCGCCAGGCTTGGCAGCACCACCTCTGTCGTGTACTTAGGCGTGTTGAAGGAGTGGAGCAGCACTCCCTGGCAAAGCTCGCCCGCCACCCTGAGCATCCGCGGGTTCACGGCCGCGACATACACCTTTATGTCGGGGTCCTCGATCGGTCCGGGGTTGAAGAACGGCGGCATGAGGTCCATCCGGTAGTGCTCGCCGGCGAACTCCAGCTTGACGCCGTTTTGCCAGGTGTCCCACACCGCCCGCATGGCCAGGATGTACTCCCTCATTCGACTGGCCGGAGCGGACCAGGTGCCGCTGAACCGCCGCACCACGTGGCCTCGGACCTGGCTACCGAGGCCGAGCTGGAGGCGCCCTCCCGAAAACTTCTGTAGGTCCCACGCTACGTATGCCATGTCCGTGGGGCTACGGGGGAATGCCAGGGCGATGGAGGTCTGGAGGGCGACACGCTCCGTATGCTCAGCCGCCAGGGTCAGAGGGATGAATGGGTTGTGATTGGTCTCGCTGGTCGAGAAGATGTCGTATCCAAGCTCCTCAGCCGAGCGTGCGGCCTCAGGGACCGTATGTAGGGCGGATGAGTCTCCTGACGTTGCTACCTTCATTTAGCCGATATCCCCCATATCGAGCTGCTGGCACCAAGCGCAGGGACACAGCCTGATGCGACCTACCGGGCCGCACGGTGTGCCTGGGGCCAGTATAGCCCAAGGGGCACGGGAAAGATGTGGCCTGGCCTTCGGTGAACGCCATCCCATGGGCTTCTTCACCTCGCTCCTTAATAGTTTCTTAACGCTTTTGTGTAAATGTGCTTCCAGAGTGTTCCCAGAGCCAGATGTTTGTGACCCGCGGGCAGGAGACGATGTTGGAAGGACTAAGAGAGATCAGAGCGTGGCAGGTCGGGGCCCTCCTTGCCGTCGTTGTGGCCGGCGTCGGGGTCGCCGTCGGTGTGTTCCTACTGCTCGACCGCGCAGGAGATAGCTCTCTCGCCGAGGATCAACAGCTCATCCCGGTTACTGTGGGAGACCTGGTCAACGACATCTCCATCAATGGCAGCCTGGTGTTCCCAGACCGCGACACGCTGTCGTTCGGTGTTCAGGGCACGGTGGCTGAGATACTCGTGGCAGACGGCGATCGAGTGGAGGAGGGGCAGCCGCTGGCCAGACTCGATTCGGAGACGGCCGCGGGTCTGGAGAAGGCGGTCGCCCAGGCGGAGATAGCGTTGCGGAACGCCGAGGAGGCCCTGGCCAAGGCTCTGGACCCTCACACCCCTCTGGAGATAGCGCAGGCGGAGTCGGCGGTCGCCAACGCCAAGCTAGCCCTCTCGGACACTCAGGAAGCTCTCTCCGCGCTGCTGGAGCCGACGGCGCAGGAGGTAGCCAAGGCAGAGGCCAACGTTATCGACGCCAGGCTCGCCGTCGAGAGCGTGTCCAGCACCCTGGCCGCGCTGTTGGACGGGCCGACAACCGAGGAGACTGCAAAGGCCCAGTCGCAGATCGACTCGGCCTCCGTGATTCTCACGAACGCCCGCCGCGACCTGACGCTTACTCAGAATGACTGGGACGATAAGCTCCAGGCTGCCCAGGACGCCGTGGACCAGGCCCTCGACGACTATCGAGCTGTGTTCGACAACTGGCTGGGCATTGAGCCGACCGACGAGGAGACTGGAGAGGACCCGGACACGCTACTGGCATCCTGGGCGGTGGACCTCGGCTCGCTATTCGATCCGAACGCTCGGTTCGCAGCCCTGCCATCGCGCTTCGGCGGCGGCCTGCCCAGCGATGATCCGGCCACCGCCTGGGACGAATCGGTCGTCTACGTGTGGGTGAACTTCTCTCCCGGCGTGATCGCCCCGACCTGTGATGACGGCGTAGTGCCCAACGAGGGCTGGTGCGTGAAAAAGGAGATGGACGACGGGTGGGACGTCCTCCAACAGCCCAGGGACGACCTGGAGACCCAGGATATCCAGGCGGCGAAGGCTATCGACACCGCTCAGGCCGCGGTTATCGATGCCGAAGAGGCGCTGGCGGACGCGCGTGATGCCCTTGCCGAGCTTGAGGAGCCGGCTGACCCTCTGGAGGTAGAGTCCACCGAAAAGCAGCTCGAGGTTGCGGTCCTGGCACTCGTCGAAGCCGGGAGCGACCTGGTAGCGCTTACGAGCGGGCCGGACCCTCTCGACCTCGAGGCGCGGGGGAAGCAGGTGCTGGTCGCGCAGGCGGGCCTGGCCGAGGCAGAGGAGGACCTGTCCGAGTTTAAGACCAGTGTCGACCCGCTGGAGGTTACGCTACGGCAGGCGGAGGTCGCCTCCAGCCTGGAGGCCCTGGAGACCGCGTTGCAACGTCTGGACGGAGTGGTCATCAGGGCGCCGTGGGCGGGTGTCGTGTCCGACATCCGCGTGGAGGCAGGGCAGTCGGTCAACGCCGACGCTCCTATCCTCGAGATCGTAGACCCGTCGGTTGTAGAGGTCGGGGGAGTGGTGGACGAGATAGACGTGCTGTTCGTCCGGGAGGGAGCGCAGGCTTCGGTCACCATGGATGCGCTCCCCGGGCAGGTGCTGACCGGCGTCGTCTCAGAGATCGCCCCATCGGCCGAAAGCCAGCAGGGGGTCGTCACCTACGCCGTCAGCATCCGGCTCCAGCTTCCAGAGGGACTCGAGCTACCGGAAGGGCTGAGCGCGGTGGCACAGGTAGTCCTCCGCGAGGACCGCAACGTGCTCCTGGTACCCCTCGATGCCCTGTCAGGTACCTTCGACCGGCCCATCGTCCGCGTAGTGACCGATGCTGGCATCGTGGAACGTGCGGTGGTGCTGGGAAACAGCGACGAGTTCTGGGTGGTGGTGAGTGACGGTCTGGCCGCGGGGGACACGGTCGTAGTGGAGACCAGTCAGGCCACCACTCAGGGGTTCGGCTTTGGACGCGGCTTCACGGGGGGCTTCGGCGGCGGATTTGGTGGCGGCTTCGGCGGTGGAGGACGGGGTGGCTTTAGCGGAGGGTCAGATGACCACGACTAGCGGAGTGCCAGGCGTCAGATGATCCACCTTGAAGAGGTGACCAAGACCTACACCATCGGCTCAGTCGAGGTGAGGGCGCTCAACGGTGTAAACCTGTCCATACGTCGGGGAGAGTTGGTCGCCATCATGGGACCATCGGGGTCCGGAAAGTCCACGCTGATGAACCTGCTGGGATGCCTGGACGTGCCGTCCACCGGAAGCTACGTCCTCGACGGAGAGGAGGTCGGGCGCCTGGGAGGCAACCGCCTGGCCGAGATACGGAACCGGAAGATTGGCTTCGTCTTCCAGACCTATAACCTGCTCTCGCGCCTCACCGCCCTGGCCAACGTGGAGCTTCCCCTGCTGTACGGCAACGGCCGACGTCGCGGCGGGCGGGCCCGCGAGGCCCTGGAGCGCGTGGGTCTGGGGGACCGCATGCACCACCGGCCCCCGGAGCTGTCGGGAGGTCAGCAGCAGCGAGTAGGCATCGCGAGGGCCCTGGTAAAGAGCCCTGACCTGCTCCTGGCCGACGAGCCCACGGGGAACCTGGACAGCCGTTCCAGCGAGGAGATCGTGGCGATCCTGCAGGGCCTGAATCGCGACGAGGACATGACCGTCGTCATCGTGACCCACGATGCCGATATCGCGGCGCACACCCATCGGATCATATCGATGCTGGACGGCGTCATAACGGGCGACGAGCCGGTACCGGAGCCCCGCACCGCGAAGGGCGCCTACGCAGAGGGCTCGGCATGAGCCCGCTCACGGTCCTGCTGACAGCGGTATCGTCCCTGGGCTCCAGCAAGCTCAGGACCGCGCTGGCCCTTCTGGGCATCGTCATAGGCGTCGCGGCAGTCATATCCACCATGTCGGTGGGCAGGGGGGCCCAGCAGGCCATCACATCAAGAATCGAGGCGCTGGGGACCAATCTCTTGTTCGTACGCCCCGAGTCCACGGGCCAGGGCGGTGTATCGACTCTGACGCTGGACGACGCCTACGCCCTGCTGGACCCCGTCTTCGCACCATCGGTTGGGGCGGTCGCACCGGAGCTCAGTACGTCCGGCCAGATCGTCGCCGGACGGGAGAATACCTTCGCCCAGATCGTAGGCGTGACGCCCGAATACCAGTTCGTACGCAACTACTCGGTGGGCTCCGGGAGGTTCATCTCCGCAACCCACGTCGCCAACATCTCGGAGGTCGCCGTGCTGGGCTCCCAGGTGGCCGAGAGTCTTTTCGGCTTCCGAGACCCCGTGGGCCAGACCCTGAGGATCAGCGGCCGGCAATTCACGGTGATCGGCGTACTGGAATCGCAGGGCGGGAGCGTCCTGGGTAACCTCGACAACCAGGTGCTGGTCCCGATAACCACCGCCTATTTTCGGCTGACGTCGGAGCGCACAGCCCAGGGAGACATTACCGTACAGGCCATCAATGTCCAGATAGCGGACGGGGACGACCTGGAGGATGCGGTCCAGGAGATCACGACCGTGCTGAGACTCCGCCATCGGATATCCGGCGACAACGACTTCACTATCACGAGCCAGCAGGAGGCCATCGAGACTCTCGAGGAGACGCAGGACACGTTCGTCATCTTCCTGGGCGCCATCGCGGGCATATCTCTGCTGGTTGGCGGCATCGGCATCATGAACATCATGCTGGTGTCGGTGGCTGAGCGGACGCGGGAGATAGGGATCCGCAAGGCCATGGGGGCCAAGTGGCGGGATATCCTTTACCAGTTCGTGTCTGAGGCGACGCTGCTGAGTCTGGGCGGCGGCGCTGCGGGGGCGGCCCTCGGCGTCGGCGTTTCGTTGATGCTGGACGGGCAGAGCCTGGGCGGCACGACCTTCGAGACCGTTCTCAGCGGAGACATCGTCGCGCTGGCCATGACGGTATCGGTCGCCATCGGGCTCTTCTTCGGCATATACCCGGCGGCGCGGGCGGCCAACCTGCACCCCATCGAAGCGCTGAGGCACGAGTAGCCGCGCCTGGACACTAGCAGGCTGCGGGAAAGGGGTGTGCAGTCCCGACCGGTCGGGATTGTCGGGAGTCTGAGGGTATCCCTCAGATACAAATTCTTCCCCCTTCCTGGCCAGGAAGGGGGTCAGGGGGATGGTCGTCCCGACCCGGTCGGGATGCCGCACAATGCTAGACGGTAAGGAGAACCGATCATGAGCACGAAAGGATTCATGGCCCTGATCGCGGGCGCGCTGCTGTTTGGAGGCTCCATAGGGGGCGCATTTTTCGGCGGCCTGGCCCTGGGCAAGAGCGATGAGGCGGAAGCCGTCGAGGCGGCTCCCACGCAGTCCGCGGCGACCGGTCAGCTCTCGCTTGCGCAGCTACAGGAGCAGCAACGGTCCGGCCAGCTCACGCAGGAAGACCTCGCACAGCTCCGCGAGCAGTTCGGAGGCCAGACAAGACAGGGCGGCACCGGATCGTTCAGAGGAGGGTTCGGCGGCGGCGGATTCGCCGGCGGGTTCGCCGGGGCCGGCCTCACCGGCGCCATCGAGAGCATCCAGGACGGCACCCTCACCGTCAACACTGCCCAGGGCCCGCTCCAGGCATCTATCGGCCCGGACACGGTCATACGAACGCTGGCGGAGATCAGCCCTGACGACCTGACGACAGGCATGCAGGTCACCATCACCGGAGAGCGTGGCGAGGACGGGATCATCCGAGCCGTGTCGATCACCCTGGTCCCCGAGGGTGAGGCGTTCCCTCTGGGCGGTTTCGGGGGGCGGCGCGGGGGCGGCAGCGGCTTCGGCACACCGTGAGAGGACCCCGAGGACCGAGCAAGGCCTCCAGAGAGCGAATCAGCCTCCGCACGATGGGCAGGAGGCTGACGCTGAACCGTGTTTCTGGGGAGACGGGGGAGTGTCGAAGCCCCTATCTCCCCGATACGATCGGAACCCTCTCTCGACGAGGATACGCAAGGGACTGGTGGAGCTGGAGGGACTTGAACCCTCTACCTCTACAATGCCATTGTAGCGCTCTCCCAGATGAGCTACAGCCCCACGCGGCGGCACCGCGGCTAAACTATAGCAAACCCCCTTCCGTCAGGCAACGCGCTTAGGCCGCCACACCCTTGATTGGCACCTCTATCACGGCCGGCTGCCGTTCCTCCTTCCCGCCATCGTCCGTGAGCAGGCGGTTCACGGCCTGCGTCAGGTCGGCAGCCACGGCTCCGGCGTCTTCCAATACCCCCACCTGGATGGGATACACTCGCCCAGTCCCCTGGGGTCGGTCTCCACCTGAACGATGCGCCTGCCCGCCAGGGCGTATTCGCGGTAATAGCAGCACGAGGCCGGGCTTCCTCGTTGAAAGAGTCACTGGGGTTGGCTATAGTTGCGGTGCCATGGATGCCCACATGAGCGGCTCATGGAGGTACGGCTGGTCGGCCTACCACCCCGGCACCGCCATCTACGGCGTGGACGACGAGTGACGGCCATGCGACGGCAACATACGACTCCTCCGCTGGCGGGGGGAGGATTGAGGAGGGGGGCGATGACCGACAAGAGAGTCCTGATTACGGGCGCAGCCGGCTATATCGCCAGCCAGATCCTTCCCACGTTCCGCGAACGGTATGAGACGGTCCTGTTAGACGTCACGGATAGAGACCGCCAGGGCCGGCGTGTGGAAGGGGTCGCTATCGCCGATCTGATAGACCCAGACCGGAGCAAGTACGCCCGGCACTTCGAGGGCGTGGACGCCGTCGTTCATCTGGGCCACAAGCCGAGGTCCGGTCAGCCCCTGGACCACTTCTTCGACGAGAAGGGTAACGTCGAGATGGCCTACAACGTGTTTCGCGCCGCCTACGAGGCGGGCGTCGAACGCGTCGCCATGGCCAGCTCCAACCACGCCGCCGACTGGTACGAGCACGCCCTGATCCACCGACGCAAGATGGAGATGCTGGACCCGTCCAGGCTACCCCTGTCCGACAACTTCTACGGCTGGGCCAAGGCCACCTACGAGCATATGGGCTTCCTGTTCGCCTGTGGGATGCTGGGCTTCCAGGACGAGAGTGGCAGGGAGCGCCACGTGAGCGGTATCGCCGGAGGCCGGAAGATGGGAGTGGTGATGGTCAGGATAGGCGCGCCGCGAGAGCTGGACGTCTCCCTCTACGCCGGGGACCCTGCGAACTACAAGCGGAACCTGGGCGCCTATATCAGCCCGCGCGACCTGACGCAGCTATTCACGAGGGCCATCGAGGCCCCGAACATAGAGAACGAGCACGGCATCCCCTGGCAGGTCGTCTATGGGATCAGCGATAATGCCCGCGCCTTCTGGTCGCTGGCCAACGCCAGGGCGGTGCTCGGCTATGAGCCCGAGGACGACTCGGAGGTCAAATACGCCGATGACATCCGGGGGTTCCTGTCGGGCGAAGAGGCGAGCACAGGTCCCGGCCGCCTCGGGCCCGTGTAGCCGGGAGACGGAGCCAGGAAGATGGACCTACCTGATCTGGTCCTAGCGTTCGGACTGGTCGCCACGGTGCTGACGGGCACGGCGCTCGCCTCAGGGCTGGTGGAGCGGTCGCCCCTGTCCTTCCCACTGATATTCCTTGCCCTCGGACTGGTGCTGGGGGGAGGCGGGGCCGGCGTCCTGGAGATGGGTGCAGGGGACCCCGCCCTGGAGGCCGTCGCAACCCTGACCCTCTCCCTGGTACTTTTCCTCGACGCGGTAAAGTTTCAGCTGGAAGAGCTTGGCAGACGGTGGCTGGTGCCGGTCCTCATCCTGGGTCCGGGTACCGGTCTGATAATCGCGCTGGGTGCGGTGCCGCTCGCCCTCTGGCTGGGCTTTGGCTGGGTGAGCGCGTTCATTGGCGCCGCCGTACTGGCCTCGACGGACCCGGTGGTCCTCAGAGAGCTGGTCAGAGACGAGCGGATACCGCGGTCCGTTCGGCAGATCCTGAAGCTCGAGGCGGGGACCAACGACATCATCGTGCTCCCAGTCATTCTGGTCCTCGTGGCCGTGGCCCTGGGAGAGACAAGCGGGCTTGGAGGGTGGAGTGTTTTCCTGGCGAAGCTGCTGCTGGTCGGCCCCGGGATCGGGTTCGCGATAGGCGGGGCCGGGTCGTGGCTGATCGCGAGGATCGACGCGGTCACTGGCGTCCGTCGCGAGTACCAGGCGCTCTACGGCGTTGGAATAGTGCTGGCGGCCTTCGCCGCAGGCACATTCGCGGGCGGCGACGGATTTTTGGCGGCGTTCGCCGCTGGGCTGGCGGTGGTGCTGCTGAACCAGACCCTTTGCGACTGCTTCCTGGAGTTCGGCGAGATCCTGTCCGAGATGGCTATGCTTCTCGCCTTCGTCCTATTCGGCGTAGTCCTCTCCGGCATCCTGGACACGGTGTCGCTGGGTCCTACACTTGGGCTGGCGGCGCTGGTGGTCTTCGTCCTCCGTCCGGCGGTGCTGGGGCTGGTCCTCTCGAGAGCGAGGATGAGCTGGGAGGCCCACGCGTTCGTCGCCTGGTTCGGGCCGCGGGGCCTGAACTCGCTGCTGCTGGTGCTCCTGGTGGTAAACGCGGGCGTGGTCGGCTCCGAGCTGCTGCTTGCGACCGTCGGAGTGGTAGTGCTCGTGTCCGTGACCATACATGGCGCGACCGCCATCCCATCGACCGCCTGGTACGGGCGAAGGGCGTTGAGGGAGACGCTGATGGAGGAACGGGAGAGCACCGCGGCCGGCCTGTTCGGCCACAAAGAGACGGAGGTGGCCTACGTTACTCCGTCCGAGCTGGAAGAGATGGTGGCAGGTCCCTCTCCGCCGGTGGTCCTGGACGTCCGCTCCCGGTCAAGCTACGAGCGGGAGACGTCGCGGATACCTGGCAGCGTCCGTGTGCCTCCGGACCAGACCGTCGACTGGGCGGCTGACCAGCCGAAAGAGAGGCCGATCGTCGCCTACTGCAGTTGACCTGGCGATGCTACCAGCGTCCGTGCGGCGCAGCAGCTTAGAGAGATGGGCTTCGACGCGGCGGCCCTGAAAGGGGGCTTCGCCGCCTGGAGAGCCGAGCTCCCGGTCGAACCCACCACCCGGGCGGCCTGATCGGGTGCGGAAGAGCCCGTCGAAGGGAGACCGTTACTACCAGAACTTGGGGACGTTCTCCTCTTCTTTGGTGATCAACTCCAGGACTGCGGGCTTCCCCTCGCGGTTCGCCGCGATGCCGCGTTGTATGGCAGCGGCCAGGTCGTCCGGGGACTCTACCTTCTCCGCGTAGGCCCCGAGACCTCGGGCGACCGTGGCATACTCGCCGGTTAGCTGGTTGCTCTGCCAGTGCTCGGTGGCGTAGGGGAAGTGGTCGTAGTAGTGGGTCATGACACCGTTGTTCAGGATCACCGTCAGGATGGGGATCTCCGACCTGGCGGCGGTCTCCACGTCCATCCCGGCCATGCCGAAGGCGGCGTCGCCCATGACGTTGATCACCTGCTTGTCCGGCGCGGCCAGTTTGGCACCCAGGGCCAGGCCGAAGCCGTAGCCCAGCTGTGTGGACTTGCCCCAGCCGAGGTAGCCACGCGGCTTCGTCGGCTCCCAGAAGGGGACGATCTGGTCTCGGGGGTAGCCGGAGTCGTGGGTGATGATCGTGTCGGCCACGTCCACGGCCTTCGCCAGCTCGGTGAAGACGCGGTAGGGGCTGATGGGCGTCTCATCTGAGTTCAGGCGAGGTCCCCACTCCGCCATAAACGACGCTTTCACCTGAGCGATCTCCTCGACCACGCCGTTGACGTCGAAATCGCCGTCGGCGAAAGGATCGAGTAGAATGGTGTCGCTCGCCATCAGCACCGGAGACGACTTGCCGGTGAGCACCCACTGGTCGTAGAGCGTCTGACCCGCCGGATGGGACGGCACGGCATCGCGTAGAAACTCGACGAATTCCTTGCTGATCGTTTGATAATAGACGCTTACCGTCACCGAATCGGCATCGGTCGGCATTCGGAAACGGGTGTCGTCCCAAAACTGTCCATCCGTGTAAGTAGCGCCGATCGGCGCGGCTTGCACAGCGGAAAATGCTTCACGGAGGAAGCCGCGCGGCGGAATGCGATTATCTTTGAACACCACGTTGTTGAGCGCAAAGTGGAAGCTCTCGCCCACCGGAAGACCTGTCAAGGCGGCCATGGCCTCATCCATCCCGAGTTTCACTTCGTAAACCTTTGTGTCTTCCGTGGTGAGCGATGCCGTGAGTGTTTCGTATCGTCCCCGTTCCTCGATGACCGAAAGGACATCATCCCGAAACTCGACGTTGATCCACATTCGCCGCCCATCGGGATAGCCTGTGGGAAGCTTGTGCCCCGTCTCGTTGATCAAGCGCACGGTGACGTAATTCCCATTCTGAGTCAGTTCCAACGTGCCGGCACGCTCGAGCATGGACACCGCCGCCTGTTGCCCCGCCGTCAGCGCGGCTGCGTCGAGCCCGTCGTCGGGATAAAGGTTGAGGATCATCTCCTGTACCGTGGCGTTTCCGCCGGCGAAATCGTGCGAAGCGAGATCGTCACGCCACTCCGAATTCGGAAAAACGCTGCCCCGTCCGATCGTGTCGGGCATGTGGCAGTCCTGGCACGTCGATACGACCGCTTTTTCTCCGCCGAATCGCCCGCCCATGTCGACGCCCCCATTGGCGAAATCGCTGTTCAGCCATTCGCTGTACGTCCGCTCAATGGGGAACATGTCGTACTTGTCCGCCGTCGGATGGGCCTCCTCAGGGTCCGTGAGCACGTAGGTGCCGTCCTCCTGTCGCAGGAAGGCCGGGTTGCTTACGTCGTGACAGGTTCCGCAAAGGGCCGCCGTTTGATGATACGGAGACTCCAGCCAGTCATGCGGCGGCTCGTTCGGCGATTCGAAATCGTAGGGACCGCGACGACGGTCGCTGGGATCCAGAATGTAATTCCCGCCGCCCGGACTGATCGGCAGAGGATCGATGTTCGCGAGGATGTCGAAATCCTCGAGGGGACTGGTCGGCTTAAAAACCGGATCGACCATTCGATGGCATATGTGGCAGTTCACGCCGTCCCGGTCGGCATCGAGAAGCGCCGAACCATCCGTCGGTTCCGATCGCCCGGAAATCCAAGCGCCGGGAGTATGACAGCGCAAGCAGAGATCGCCGATGAAGGCCGCATCAGCTTCCGCCACGGCCAGCGCCGCATAAAAAACCGGGTCGCGCGCCGTTTGCCCCATCATGCTGCCCTTCCATTGACTCACAATGACGCCCGGCACACCGCCCGGCTGATTGCCATGGCAGGCTTGGCAGTTGTCGCTATGGAGAAACTCGTCATAGACGACGTCGCCGTTCGGTTGGGAGCCCGGCTGAAAGAACGCTTCGAGTGTGGTGGGCAACGGAACGCCGCCCACGATGAACGTACCGGCCGCCCCCGACAATGTGGCGAGCAATAGTAGACCGCTCGCCAACCAATATGTCCTCCTATACCGCATAACATCCTTCCATCCGACACGATCGCCGTCCACTCTCTCTGCGTCGGCGTCAAATCCCCAAGAGATGCTCGGAAGCGGAAATCGGGAGATCGAAAAAGAATTCGGCCACCAATGGGTGCGCGGAAACGCCAGCCGAAAAGACCGAAATCCGGACGCCGGGCACTATCCCGGAAGCCTGACAGGTCGGTCGTTTGATTGCAAAATCCCCGGTTTCAACTCCCTCTCGCCCCATACGCCCCTTCTTCACCCCCGGTTAGACGTTGAATCATCCTGCCTATTTTAGTAAGCCGGCATGAGCCACGTCAACGACGGTAGGACCCACGGAATCGGACCAAGACCCACCGCCGAATCCCGATAACCTGCGGCCTTCGGGGTCACGTTCTACCGCGGAGGCGCCGGTGCGAAGGATCACCGCCGGCCATACTCGGACCGCCCAAGAAATAGTACTCAGAATGTGTAGTACGCCTGGTAGTGATCGCGCACGGCGATGTCGACATTGAACACGGACGCGATCAACGCGGCCCGCATCCACATCCCGTTTCGCACTTGTGACCAGTATTTGGCTTGCGGAAGGCTGTCCAGACTTTCGTCCAACTCGTGACGCCGCGGCAATGGGTGCATGATGACCAGATTCGACTTGAAATCCACCGCCGCTTCGCGCGTCAGGCTGAAGCGGTCATAGTCGATGGACTTCGACTCGCCGTCGACATCGTGCTCGTCCTGCAGCCGTGTCATG